>NZ_JBFRRH010000046.1:0-177010 GCF_041472995.1 Vibrio sp. 10N.261.46.A3
AACGGGTTGGAGTCACCACCCTATTTTCCAGCTTAGTTGACGTTGTTGGTTCATTTTTCGTTCCTGATTTTAATATAAACTCCTTCTTCCCAACGGCTTTATAGGAAGTCTATATGCAACACGCTAATGCCATGTGTTGCGAATCAAGATTGGAAGAGCATTTCAGCTTATGACAAGTTTTTTAGGGAGATTAAATTTTAGAGTATGTAATTCAAAGTTTACAAAAATTCTCATTGACCAAATTGTTTTTATAAAATCTAATTTTATTATTTATCGTAAACATATGAAGGGTAGGGGGTTATTAAAATCCGGTTTGTTTGAATCTATAGAATAAATTTATCTACGTTAATGTCGCTATTTGTCTGTTTTTATCTTAATTACAAATGAGTGAATAAGCGATTTTTTGGAAGTGGGGTATTATTTTTATTATCAATAGTAAACTTGTTTTAACAAAACCTTCCAGAGAAGTTATCAAGTTTTCTTCATTTGGCTTTGTTAGGCAGAACTAAACTCTAAATTTACTTGTTCAATCACCAATCAAGAGTAATAAGTTATTGTTATAAGTAAAGTAAGTCGATTAAAATAAGCGCCATAAGAACTCAACAGAAAACTCTGTATTTAAATACAGAGTTTTCTGTTTAATAGCTGTTATGTTTATTTGTTGTACATCATTCTGTATGGTGGTAAAGTTTTCAAAGTCTAGATTTTAATGGTGATGTCATGGTTTTTAGTGAAAGCGTATTTATCACGCAGTTTAATTTTAAAAAAATTATACCAAAACAGTTTCCAGATGGTATGTATAAAAGTGTTGAGGACTTAATCCAGTACACAAAGATTAAGAAGATATTTAATGATGATGAATTGCATCAATTCGTCAGATTATGGTCAATACTTGAGAACCCAGAATTTCTCGTACAGCATTATGTCAACTCAGTCGATAAGAGTCGCCCTGAGGCTTATAACAGTTATCATTCAGACAAGAGTTGTATTGAGCTCAGCAAGAGTTATCTCGACTACACGATTAACCATACTAACCGGAATGTTAGGGAGTCTGTTAGCTCAAAAATAAGGTATGCGTTTCGTGACTACACATATGGTAGTAACAGCTCTACACGGTTACGATTTGATTTTAAAGAGCAAAGAATAGTTCGCATTGATGAAGATGGTGTCGAATATACCCAAGGTTTTATTCCAACTGATTTATATAATGAAGTAACCCGTATAAATAATCAGCATGGGAATATTTTAGGGCACCTATTTGATATAATTCGTAATAGTGGGATGTTCTCCTATCAAAACCTTTCATTGGATAGCGTCGAGGCTACCATTGATGAGTTATTGGAAAGTAGTGAAAAGTTTAGAAATTCTGACGAATTCATCCAACGGAAGATAGAGAATATTACATATGCGGATATAAATACTTTGAAGCGTAAAGTGGGTGAAAAGGAAAAGGTATGGGTAGGAAGTTATAAAGAACCTCTATCTAATCTTATCCAGAATTATTATTGGATTAAGTTTAATCCTAGTTTGTCGGTCGAAAAGTCAGTGCTCGATAGCTTAGGTTTTAAATCTTGTCGCCGATGCATGCAAAACGTTGGAGCCAAAGCATAACAAGCGACTTTGGCGTCAATGACTAATTTTTGGCTGTGTTTTCATCGAACATGGAAGGGGCACGTTTCACGGAGGAAACATGACAAGCGACCAACTATTAGAAAAGGCACTTTATAGTAGTGCCAGCATCCATCAACCTCATTCTTTAAAAGCCTATTTGGCTTCGAATCACCTTAATGATTATTTCGGCATAACAGACAATGTGTGGCTTAAAACGTGTGAGCTGATAGACCAAACTGAGATTGAAGTTTTAGGTGAGTACTCTGCAACGCTGCAAGCGCCAAAGTTTACGGATTTTCGTATTCACAGGATATTGGATAATGGGGTATACCCGGCGGCGTATGCTGCTTTAATGCAGTGGCATGAGAATAAGGGCTTTCAAGATATATTCTCGCATTACGTTTCGCAGGCTTCTCAAACAAGCGAATACCTTTCCCACAATGTGACTATCTTATTGGCGCTGAATCGTGTTTACCGTGAGTTAGAGCCATCTCAAGTTCCAGCATTCCTTAACCGTTTCACTGAATTTGTCACATCGACTCGTTCTGACGGCGAACGAAGCACTGACATAAGCCAAGTCGTAGAGCTCAATAGCGTATTACAAGCATGCTTCAAACAGTTTGGTTTCTTTGGGCATAACCTAATTACGCTTACGTGGATAATGCGTTGCAAGGAAGAGTTGCCGAAAGAGCACTATGACGCAATGCTTTCTAATCTTTATCGACAGGCCAATAGCCCTTTGGAAGATCCTGACGATGAGATTGATCAAGCTATCTTAGCGCAGTGCCAAAGCTCAGATAATTCAGATGAGCTCTATGACAATATCCACCGATTGGTTTTTGGGTATACATTGAATCTACACCAGATAACGTTAGCGGATGCATTGTGTTTTCTTCACGAACGATTCCCTGAACATGCAGCAAAACTAAAATGTGTCGCAGAGTATCAGTGTCGTTTGTTAGAACAGTAAATCTAGAGATAGAGCTACTCCGTTTCGTGGGGTTCTTAGTCGATACGACAAGTTTCAGGCAACCCTAACCCAGTGAGCTTGTTCTACGTTTTTATCAGAGGTGGCCCTCAATTTATGGACATGACTAGAAACGTAGAAACCACTCTCCTGAATTTAATTTCAACAGTAAATGACACACAAACGTAGAGGTAGCGCACAGAATCGAAAACGGGGATATCGCGATTACGTAATCATTGATCTAGCCGATAGTGAGATAGTGATAAGAGGTCGATAATTCGTTGTCGGATCTAAATTAGAGCTGTAAATCTAATTTCTAAGTAGTTGTTATCTCAGGAAGAGTTTTTGTGCTATGCGCCCCTATATTAAATACATTATCCCAATTTTAATTCCTTTCATTATCCTCGTAATGCCGCTATCAGCGTTTCCATTTGAAGGCCTTACGATCATTCAACAACGCGTTATTGCGATCTTTTTATTAGCGGCATTGTGCTGGGTGTTCGAGCCTATCCCGATTTACGCGACGTCTGTTGTTATTATCGTTCTGCAATTGTTGATGTTGTCGGATAAAGGGCTGATCTTTTTAAGGTTTGAGCATGGGGAGGAACATTTTGGTGAGTTGTTAAAATACAGCGATATCATGGCGACATTCGCCAGCCCAATCATCATGCTGTTTTTGGGTGGTTTTTTCTTAGCGATGGCCGCCACTAAATATCGATTAGACGTAAACTTAGCGCGCGTGTTGTTGAAGCCGTTTGGACAAGACCCAAAGTTTGTGATGCTCGGCTTAATGTTGATCACTGGTATCTTTTCGATGTTTATGTCTAACACGGCAACAACGGCAATGATGCTCTCTATTTTAACGCCGGTATTGGCTGTGTTTGGTCCGAAAGACCCCGGTCGTGTAGCGTTTGCGCTTTGTATCCCTGTTGCCGCTAACATCGGTGGCATTGGTACCCCGATCGGCACCCCCCCGAACGCTATCGCACTTAAATATTTAGTTGGCGATAACCTCATTACGTTCGGCGAATGGATGGCATTTGGTGTGCCGTTTGTCGTTATTATGATGGCGTTAGCGTGGTTTTTAATCGGCTTTATGTACAAAGCTGACCAAAAGAAAATCGAACTAAGTATTAAAGGTAAATTCCTTAAAACGCCAAAAGCCATTGCGGTGTACGTCACTTTTGCGCTGACCATCATTCTTTGGTTAATGGGTTCAAGCCATGGCATGAACTCTTATACCGTCGCTCTGATTCCTGTCGCTGTGTTCTCACTCACAGGGATCATCAATAAAGAAGACCTGAAAAAGATTTCTTGGGACGTACTGTGGCTTGTATCAGGTGGTATCGCGCTTGGTTTAGCTCTCGATAAAACTGGCTTAGCAAGGCTCGTGGTACACAGCATTCCGTTTGATGCTTACTCACCCTATGTGGTGTTGTTCGGAGCGGCGTTCTTGTGTTTGCTAATGGCAAACTTTATGTCTCATACCGCAACGGCCAACTTGTTAATGCCAATTATGGCTGCATTGGGTTCGTCTATGGCTTCACTCACGCCACTAGGCGGTGAGATAACGTTAATTCTGGTTGTGACCTTTGCCGCTTCATTAGGTATGTCGCTGCCAATCAGTACACCACCGAATGCGTTGGCTCATGCCACGGGTCATGTGCAAAGTAATCAAATGGCCAGAATCGGTATTATTTTGGGTGTGGTTGGTGTGCTACTGAGTTTTGTTATGGTGTGGCTGCTACATTCAATTGGTCACATAGGATAACGATACGTGTATCAACATAAGTTAGAAGCACTTATCGAGCGCTATTTTAACCAAACAGAACGTCGGGTGACGTGCCGTGCCGGTAACACCATTATTGAACAATCAGCGTTAAACACACGTTTATATTATGTGTTTAGTGGAGAACTGGAAGGGTTTTATACCGATGCGAATACACCGCAAGTGCGAGTATTTAGCGCGGGTAGTGGGGCTTTTATAGGCGTTCATAGCTTCTTTTCAGGTAATTGGACAGCATCTTCAACGGTTGTTGCTAAAACCGATGTTGAGTTAGCGTGGATCGATAAAGACACGCCAGCAGAAGATGAACGTAAATTTGGTCCTCTTACCGCACAGTTCACACCTGTGATTGTCAATGAGTTGTCGCGTCGTCAACGCCGCGCAACACAAGAAGCGATAGCGAAACAAAAAGCGCTAGAGAAGTTACATACTGCTGAGCAAATGACGACTTTGGGTCAATTAGCTGCAGGGATTGCTCATGAACTTAACAACGCTATTGGTGTAGTAAATAGTAAATCTGGTCGACTTGAAACGGTCATCATGGATCTGCTTGAAGAAGTGCATCCTGAAGCCAGTCAATTTTTCGATTTTGGGTTAATGCATGGTCAGAAAACGTCGTCGTCAGAAGCACGAACACGTGGGCGACAATTTGAAAGAAAATATGGTTTAGACAAAAACATTGCTCGCTCTCTTGCAAAGGCGATTCCAATTGACGCTTTATCTGCAACAGACGTTATTTCAAAACATTGGCTGAAAAACCCAGAAGAAGCGATTCGTTTTTGGCAGATGGGCTGTGATTTACATGATTTACGTTTGGCATCTAGACACACCGTCGGCATCGTAAAATCGGTTAAGCAACTTGGCAGAACGGATATCGACACGGAAGAAGCGGTTGATATTAACGACTCCATTAACCATGCCTTATCCTTGTTACAAAGTGAGTTACGTAGAGTGTCTGTACGATTGAGCCCTGCGGATTTACCGTCTTTTAAAGGCTCGAAAACAGAGCTCGTTCAGATTTGGGTCAACATTGTAAAGAATGCTTGTGATGCAATGTCGAATTCAGACGATGCCACAATAGAAATTCAAACCAGATTAAGTAAGAAAAGAATATTAGTTACGATCACGAATAACGGCCCTGAGATAGACGAGGCGACTCGTAGAAAGATATTTCAGCCCAACTTCACCACTAAAAAAGGTGGTTTATCGTTTGGATTGGGCTTGGGTTTATCAGTAGTTAAGCGGATTGTGGCGGGTTATGGCGGAAGTATCATTGTGAAAAGTGATGCTTCTAAAACTGTATTTAGAATCAAGTTACCAATAGAGGGTGAACATGGAGAAGCTTAATTTAATCTGTGTCGATGACCAGAGAGAAGTACTGAGCGCAGTGATACAAGATTTAGAGCCGTTGGCGAGTTGGCTGAATATTGAAGATTGTGAATCAGCGCAAGAAGTGCTTGATCTCATTGATGAACTTGACGCAGAAGGTGAACACATTACCGTCATCGTGTCTGATCATGTGATGCCAGGGAAAACGGGTGTGGAGTTACTCACTGAAGTGTTCCATGACAGCCGCTTTCCGAATACAAAGAAAATTCTTCTTACGGGGCAGGCCACTCATACTGATACCATCAATGCGATTAATGCAGCAGGCATCGACCGTTACTTTGAAAAGCCTTGGCAAGCAAGCACATTGGTTGAGTGCATTCGTACTCTGGTCACTGAGTACATATTTGATCAAGGGCTTGATTACACGGACTATCAGAATGAGCTCGACCAGCAGGTTGTGTTGAGACGCTTACGCTAGTTTCTTATGTTAGCGACTTACATTATTCATTAGTGTAAGTCGCTTGAAATTCTATGCACGAAGGACGCTTTCTGAAGGGTTTTTCTTTGAAAGATGTAATCTTTCGGTGCTTATTTTACCTACCTCTTTTAGTCGTTCAGGTTTTAGTACTCAGTTATTAACACACAGGTTGCTGACTTAAGTCTAAAACTCATACGCCAACGCTAGCGGATGCATTGTGTTTTTTTCACGAACGATTCCCTGAACATGCAGCAGAACTAAAATGTGTCGCAGAGTATCAGTGTCGTTTGTTGGAAAAGTAAGTCGAAAGTATTCAAATGTGATTCCTCACCCGTGGTATGTGGAGTTCTAAGCCAGATCGGTACTTACAACGTAAAGGACTAGGCTTTTCACAGCTTACTGCGTAATAATGCATTCGCCCACAAGTGGGGGGTTATAGTCAGTAGGATTTGAAAATGAGTGAGATTGCTCGCTTTATATCTGGTGAAGCGCCAGATAAATTTGGTCGAAATATAGAACAGTTATTGGCTTACAATCATTTTTGGTTGGAGCATGACCATAAGTACATTCAAGTGTTCTTCCCAATAGGTGAGGGGACTAAGTTTAATCAACATGCCCCGTTGGTTACTCAAGAAGATAGGGCGCTTTTTGCTAATTCAGAAGCGCTTCGCACCGCTCATCTACAAGTGCTTGACCTAATGCTTGAGTTTTGGGGTATGCAGCGGAACGGGAGTGAAATATCTTCATCGTTACCACTTAGTCCGGCTAATCACGTATGGTTAAAGAATCATGACCATAACCAGCTAAGGTTAACGCGAGCCATTCGCAGTTTATACTTGTTGGGGAATGAAGAGGTCGCAGCTCGGTTATGTGAGTTTCTAGTATCAGCGGCGACCGAGACAGGCTCGGTGTCGGAGAAAACCGTTCAGTATTGGCGCAATGCCCTAGAAGGCTAGGCTTTTATGTGCAGAGCTTTCAGCACTGCACACAATTGATTCTCAATGCGCGGCATTTTCGTATGATGCCGCTTTCTCTATATTCAACATTTGAATGCAATTTGTGGAATATATCAAAATTAATTAAATTGATAGTAAGTTATTAATTTTCATTATGTTAGGGTTCTTTTCTTAAGGTCAGCGGATTAGGAAGAGGCTAATGAAAAAGGGATTTGTGATAGCGATATCAATCGGCTTTGTCGTCTTCTTCCTCGTTGGTCGTGAACTCCAGTGGTTCGGGTCCAGTAATTCCGAGTCGTTTCCTAAACTTCCTGATAGTCCCCAATTTGTTCCTTCTACCGATTTCGACGGTGAGTGGCTAGGCCGCCGTATTAACACCACTGGCAATAATATGTGTGAACGCACAACCATCACCGGAACCATTCGTGAGGGTAAGGCTACCCTAAGGCTTACCTACAACGGAACACCGTTAGAGGGCTGGGTGACGGAAAACGGCGACTTACGTTTATATGCTAAACATCGTCAATGGGATTATCGTTTTTCCGCATATGGCAGTGGCAGTAGATTTGATGGCCGATGGCACTTAACCAATGGCCCGTGCCAAGGACGTTGGTTTATAGAAAAGGTCGATGGCAAGTAGGGCTGTTACTACAAGACACCGTTTAAAATTGACCAGCATAAGGTTCTTTTAGGAGAGATAAGTGATCAGATTAATCGCCGTGTTCATTGTGGCTTTCGGGCTAGGCGCATATGCGAGCTTACATGTTTTGACAGACTATGTTGTGAGCATTAAAGACAGTCATAAAGCTGCGGTGCGGCAAGGTTTTGAAACATATAAATATGCAAATACAAAAGACCTTGCCCCATTAATTAAAACATCGAACTTGTTAGCTCGTTATAGTGCTTGTGAATTAGAGGGAGATGAAGGCGATGCGATTGCATTAGCCCTGTCTATTAATGCTATTTCCTTTGGGATGTTATCGAAGCAAGCTTCTGACCTCGATCAAGACACCTTTAGGACTGGTTTGATGATGTACGGAAAACTCAAAGACAACGAGAAAGCGTCTGCTCAGTTAACTGAAATACTTACTGCGTACTGTAAAGATAGTCTTCGCTATCTATACGACTGTGAAAAACTTTCTAATTTGTTAGGCGAAGAATGGGATAAACAATGGGAGGAAGTGAAACCAGAATGTACCTAAAAGTGATTCAACATATGCGGCATTTTGCTATGCCGTATTCAGATGTGATTTGAAAAATGGACAAAATATGGAAGTAAGGCTGGTCAAAGGTTCAGACCCTAAGTTCGCAGAGCAGATCACCAAAACGAATATGGCGAGTTACTACGATGCGCGTGGCATCGCTTGGGGTCATAGCCAGTTTTTACGTAGCTGGGATGAACTGGATAACTATGAAATTTATGTGGGGGATAGCCGTATTGGTGTTGTTCGCTTCAGTTACGCCAGTGGTACAACGTTTCTTAGGGACTTGCAGATATTAGCTGACTATCAAGGTCGAGGTTTTGGCTCTAAGTGTCTCGATTTAGCTATTAAACATGCGAACAATCAAGCATCCACTCAGTTAGTGTTGCGCGTGTTCAGTGAGAATCCCGCGATTAAGCTTTATCAATCAAAAGGTTTTACTGAGTTGTCTGAAGTGAAAGGGCTCGTTGAAATGGAGCTGCCTTTAGGGTCATCATTGAGAGAGTGTCATGGATAACCGTATCCAATTAAATTTTGTTAAATACTTATTTTCAGAGTTACTGTTTATTATTATTGCACTAGGTTTTGTCTATTGGATATCAGGCGGTGATCGTTCATCGCTGCTAACCATAGGGCTGATAATTTGTGTTCCTCCATTAATAAAAATTCTAATGTTGTGTTGGAAGCTTCGAGATAGCTCATTTGAAATCATGAACGGTCATGTACGTTTAAATGGCGTTGCTTGCGATGTGACTTTACAGCGCAGCTTTCTTCCGTTTGACATTGGATCATTCATCAAGCTTTCATACACGAAAGGTGCAATGCAGAAGCATAATATTTACCTTTCTAAAGGCTCTATGAGCCAAGAAGAGTGGCAGCGTGTGTTAGCGTGTCGAACATAGTTCCACTGCTTTAGTTTGTGTTGTGCGTCAGTTTGTATTTCGGATTTGGTTCGTGTGCTAGTATCGCCTTTTTTGTACCGAGCGATCTTATGACCAACGATCATTTCAAAGGCAAATATGAGGTTGAGCTGAAGTATCGACTTAGCTCTAAGTCTGAGTTCTTGAAAACTTTGAACCTAATTCCTCATGAAGTAATGCTGCAAGACAATCAGGAATGTGATTGGTATTTTGATAGCCCTGATAGAAGCTTACAGGCTCAGAACAAAAGCTTGTGTATTCGTACTATGGAGCCGTCGGGCATCAAATTATGGATCGTAAAAGGCCCTGAGTCTGATAGATGTGAAGCGACAAACATCACCGATGCGTCGAATGCTAAGAGCATGCTAGAAAACCTGGGATACGAAGTGATTCTTGAAGCGCAAAAAACTCGCAGTATCTATTTTGTTGGAGAGTTCCATATCACGGTTGATTCTCTTGCAGGTATCGGTGATTTTGCTGAATTTGCAATCATGACGGACGATGAGTCTAAGTTGTCTGTGTATAAAAGTGAGCTTGAGTTGTTAGCCAATAAATTCGGGCTGACTCAATCGGCACTGCAAACTCAGTCTTACAAACAGATGTTCGAGGAAATGAACGCATAGCACAGCGCTCAAGCGTCAGGGAGAGTTATGGACACCATTATCAAACAAGCCATCGAATTGCGAAAAGAAGAAAAGTACCAAGAGTCGCGTGACTTGTTGGCAACGCTACTCACTGATGAAAACTATGCAGCGAAAGCTCATTTACAGATTGCGTGGTCTTACGACAACCAAGGCAAAGAGCAACAGGCAATTGATCACTATGTGCTGTCTCTGTCTGGCGTGCTTTCTTCAGTAGAGCGCTTTGATGCGTTGTTCGGTTTGGCGAGTACTTATCGAAGCCTTGGCCTTTATGCAGAGGCTTTAGGCTATTTCGAACAGACTATGACTGAGTATCCTGACTCGATAGAAGTGAAGCCTTTCTACGCGATGTGTTTGTACAATTTAGGTCGCCATAAAGAGGCGACATCGCTGTTACTTGAGTTGCTAGTTTCTACGACCAATAGTGAGGCGATTAAAGAGTACCAACGAGCGATCTCTTTATATGCTCAAGACCTAGATAAAACCTGGTAAACAGCGCGTAAAGCTCCTTAACTCACATAACAAAAAGCCTAAGCATCGATGTGATACTTAGGCTTCAGGTCATAGTTTTTGTTCGTTAGGGAAGCGTTACGCTGAAAGCTCTTTACGAACGATCTCTGTGCCAGCACTTAGCGCATTCAGCTTAGCTGAAGCAATGTCGCGAGGTAGGGGAGCCATACCGCAATTGGTGCAAGGGTAGAGCTTGTCTGCATCAACGTACTTAAGTGTTTCACGTAGAGTGCTAGCCACTTCTTCCGGTGTTTCAATCGAGTCGGTTGCCACATCGATTGCACCGACCATCACTTTCTTACCTCGTACCAGTTCAAGTAGCTCAAGAGGTACATGAGAGTTGTGACACTCTAAAGAGATAATATCGATATTCGATTGCTGCAGCTTAGGAAATACTTCTTCGTATTGGCGCCATTCAGTGCCTAAGGTCTTTTTCCAATCCGTATTCGCTTTAATGCCGTAGCCATAACAGATATGCACTGCCGTTTCACACTTAAGCCCTTCAATGGCTCTTTCCAAACAAGCGATACCCCAATCATTCACTTCATCAAAGAACACGTTAAATGCGGGCTCATCGAACTGAATAATATCCACGCCTGCCGCTTCAAGTTCTTTGGCTTCTTCGTTGAGGATCTTGGCAAATTCCCACGCCAGTTTTTCACGGCTTTGGTAATGCGCATCGTAAAGTGTATCTATCATCGTCATAGGCCCCGGCAGAGCCCATTTAATCGGTTGATCCGTTTGCTGACGTAAGAACTTTGCATCTTCAACAAACACGGATTTTTGGCGAGAAACAGGGCCAACCACTGTAGGCACACTGGCATCGTAACGGTCGCGAATTTTAACGGTTTCACGCTTTTCAAAATCAACGCCATTCAGATGTTCAATGAAGGTCGTTACAAAGTGCTGACGTGTTTGTTCGCCATCACTCACAATATCAATGCCGGCTTGCTGTTGCTCGTGCAGAGAGACACGCAGCGCATCTTGTTTGCCGTCTGTGAGTTCATCGCCTTGCAGTTTCCATGGCGACCAAAGCGTCTCTGGTTGTGCAAGCCAAGATGGTTTCGGCAAGCTGCCCGCTGTTGAAGTCGGTAATAGTGTTTTCATAATAATACTGCCTATCCTTGGGTGGTTTGAGAGCGCAATAGACGATTAAAGTGCGTAATTTGCCGACCAGTTCTCTAGAACTGATTGGTATGGCTTAATGAACTTCTCTTCTGCGAATTTACCTTGTTCAACAGCTAGCTGGCTTCGTTCTTCACGGTCATACACGATTTGAGTCAGCGAGTGATCCAAGTTTTTCAAGTTTGGTTGGTAACAGTTGCCCGCAACCGCGTTCGCGTTGTAAATCTCAGGTCGGTAGATTTTCTGGAACGTACCCATGGTGCTGATGGTGCTGATAAGCTCTAGGTTAGAGTAATCGTTCAGCAGATCACCAAAGAAATAGAAAGCCAAAGGTGCAACACTGTTTGGCGGCATGAAATAACGAACCTGTAAGCCCATCTTCTTAAAATATTGCTCAGTTAAAGAAGACTCATTCGGTTGGTATTCAAAACCTAATACAGGGTGTTGGTTTTCAGTGCGGTAATAGGTTTTATTATCTGACACGCTTAAGCAAATAACAGGTGGTTTATTAAAGTTCTTTTTGTAAGCGTCAGAGTTAACGAAATATTTAAAAAGCTTACCGTGTAAATCACCAAAATCTTCTGGAATGCTGAATTTATCTTGGCCTTTATTATGATCCAATAGACGTACGCTAAAGTCATAATCTCGAACATAAGAAGAGAAGTTATTTCCGATAATGCCTTCAATACGCTCGTTAGTTTTACGGTCTACAATATTGGTTTTCAGCACTTCAATTGAAGGGAATGCTTCGCCGTTGCTTTCAATGTCCATATCAACAGAAATGATTTCAAGCTCAACAGAGTAACGGTCGCCCTTAGGGTTGTCCCAATGTGCTAAAGCATTGAAACTGTTGTCTATCATTTGTAGTGCATTACGTAAGTTCGCTTGGCGGCTGTCACCGCGAGCCAGGTTAGCAAAGTTGGTTGTGATGCGCGTGCTGTCTGAAGGCTGGTAGTTTTCGTCGAGGCTAATGCTCTTAATCGTAAAATTAAATTCTTTATTCATGCTGATTTGGTATCCCAATTTGTTTTCTGATTCTCTCGGTCTTTAGTATTAAAACGGCTTTTATTTTTTGCTTGTGACCGGATTAAGAATCGAAGGCTATGCTGTCTGAAATTAATTCTTAGTAGAATTAATGTCGTATAAAGTTAATCGCTTAAGGTTTTTATACGTGGATAGGTTGACCATTAACAATGGTATTACTTCACATTCAACATGAGGAATATTCATGATCTATTCTGTTTGAATATTTAAGTCGGTGTCAGTTATATTAATTAGCTTGATGGAAATATAACCACATTAATGGTGTGTTATTTAAGACGATTAATTTAATTAAGAGATGGATGAAATGAGTGAATTGCTGTTGTTGATTTTCTACTGTGCGTTACTGGGCAGTGGTGTTGGGTTTCTAGCCGGTTTGTTAGGTATTGGCGGAGGGCTGATCATTGTTCCTGTGTTAAGCAGCATTTTACTGTATTTAGAAGTTCTACCGTCTGACCAAGTTGTTGTCGCGGCGATTGCAACCTCGTTGGCATCAATACTTTTCACCTCTACTTCTTCTGCACTTGCTCACCATAAGAATGGCAACGTGCCTTGGGATCTGGCGCCTTGGATCATGCTCGGTGTTGCTCTGGGTGCATTGGTTAGTGGTTTTATGGCGGCGTTGTTACCGGAAAAAGTCGTTCGTATTGTGTTTGCCGTGAGTGTGGTTCTTATTGCGATCAAGATGTTCTTAAGCAGCAAAAATGATGCGCCTAAGGAACGAAAACTGCCTAACAAAGGTGTGCTCACTGTGCTGACAACCATTACGGGCGGCTTATCTGCCATGATAGGGATTGGTGGCGGTGCATTGCTGGTTCCGCTATTAACGTTCTTCTCTGTTGATATGAAAAAGGCCATCGGTTGTGCGTCGGCTTGTGGCATTGTGATCGCGTTGTTTGGCTCGATAGGCTACATCAGTTCAGGCAGCAGCCACTTTGCTCTATCAGACGGTTTTGCTGGCTTTGTTTATCTGCCTGCGCTGCTGGGTATTGTGTGCACCTCTTGGTTTACGGCTCCGTTGGGCGCAAAAGCCACCAACCATTTACCGGTTCCAACGATTAAGAAAATCTTCTCAATACTGCTGGTGGTTATCGCAGCAAGCATGGTGGCGCGTTAATTAAAGGCCGCCCTCTGGCCTGTAACTGATTCAGTTTCTTTATCAATTAGACATTTAGGTGCGAGAAAACGCATGTAAGTGTCTAATTGCGATCTGAGTCTATCAATCGCCGTATTAACGCCTTTTAATGCATCATGGCTCATAATAAGATTGTTCGCGTTTTATAAATATTCAAATGTGGTCAAATACTTACCTAAAGGAGCAAGTGATGGCACGAGAAATCTCATTCAAGAACAACGGCACACATTGGAACGTTGTTCTATCAATGACGATAAGTTACGTGATCGTATCTTTAGCGATTAACTTCTTTTATCACACTGAACTCCAGTTTTTCCCTTTCGTTACTTCAATCATCATCATGGTTGCTTTCTACGCTCTCGCCTCAAGATTCACTAAAAGCAATCTATCTTTAGTAGGTGAAGACGTACATCTACATGGTATTAAAGCGGACTTAGTAATCAAAAACTCTGTCTTTGCGCGACAGTATATTCAAGTTAAATCTCTGACTCAAAAGGGCTATTACAAGGTGAATGTTCGCAAAGGCCAGGTAGAGAAGTCTGATTGGGAAATGTTGTTGACCAAGGCTTCTCTGCAAAACGTTTAACGTTAACGCTTAATGGAAAGTACTCATATCAGTATCTTCTATCAACATGATTATATTGATAAAACATTGTTATTTAACCCAATTCACTGCTATAGCTAAATGTATCTTGTTTGATTCAACGGAATGCTATCAATGAGTCGCTTATGGATCCTTTAACGCAGGGCGTGTTAGGCGCTTCTTTGTCACAATCGGCCAGCAAAAAACAACATTTGGTTGTTGCTGGGGTATTAGGGCTGCTCTCTGGGTTAGCGCCAGATTTAGATGCACTGATTAAGTCTCAAAGTGACCCTTTGTTGGCTTTGGAATTTCATCGACAGTTTACCCATTCACTCTTCTTTATTCCCATTGGCAGTTTGATCTGTGCCTTGGTTCTGCATCATCTGATTGCAAAAAGACGTGGGCTTACTTTCAAACAAAGTTGGCTGTTTTGTGCTCTGGGTTATGGCACTCATGCACTGTTAGACGCTTGTACCACTTATGGTACGCAGTTACTTTGGCCTTTCACCAACGCGCGTTTTGCTTGGAACACTATATCAATCATCGATCCTGTTTATACGCTTCCCATCTTAATTTTACTTGTGTGTGCAACGTTGAAACGAGCGCCTTGGCTCGCGCGTGTCGCGTTTGCTTGGGCGCTAATTTATCCAACATTAGGGATGATTCAACGAGACAGGGCAGAGGTGGTTGGGTGGCAATTAGCGCAAGAAAGGCAACACACACCGATTCGATTAGAGGCAAAACCGAGCTTCGCTAATATCTTGGTTTGGAAAGTGGTGTACGAAACAGAGGCTCATTATCATGTAGACGCAGTACGGGTTGGTTCATCGGTAAGCACGTATCCCGGAGAGTCGATCGTTAAGCTGAACGTTGGCAGGGATTTACCTTGGCTTGACCCTGACTCTCAACAAGCCAAAGACATTGAACGTTTCCGCTGGTTTTCAAATGGTTATATTGCTCAGGACCCAACAGACGAGCTGCGTATTATCGATGTCCGATATTCAATTGTACCGAATCAAATGAAAGCACTATGGAGCATCAAGCTATCAAAAGCAGTTGATGCAAACACGCATGTAAGATACGAAACTCATAGAGACAACACACCTGAGTCGAGACAGATCTTCTTCGATATGCTTACTGGCGATAAATGAGCTAGTTTTAAACAGTAAAAAGGCTGAGTCAGATAATCTGCTCAGCCTTTTTTATTCCTTTATTTAACAGGTCGATGTTACATTGATTTACATCGCATATATTAATAAAACCCATAATGATTACATTTATAAATGTGATGTATACCTCCATTAATTTTTTGATTACTTTCTAAGCTTAGTTGGTTTTTACCCAATTAAACAGAAGGTTATATGATAAATAGAATAATAACACTAAGTGGTGTTGCATTACTTTGTTCAGCGAGTGTGCATGCGCAAATGCAAAATGGAAGTTTCGAAAACTGGGAAGGAAACGTACCATCTGGTTGGAGTGTGATTGACTCCGGCATTGCACTTTCGCTCTCTACCGACCCTGTAAATAATGGCAGTTTCTCAGCACAAGTTACAGTGAATACAAGTACTCAAAGTAATACCGACTTTCTTCAAACGATACGTGTTGAACAAGGGAAAACTTATGATTTCTCTGTCGATGTTTACCACACGGAAGGCAACGTGAAAGCTCGACTTTTTGTTGATGGCTATTTAGGTTACTCGAATAATGGTTTAACGAATCAGTGGCAAGCATTGACTCACTCGTACAGCGCTACGAGCACTAAAGATATCGTTGTGGGCGTACGATTTTATGATGATGCAGGTTTTGATGGTTCGGAAGTGGTGTATTTAGATAACTTTCAGCCTACGGAGACTCCACCAACACAAAGCTGCAGTAACACAAGTGCCGCACTCACGCTAGTGACGGATAACTATGGTTCTGAAACCAGTTGGTCTCTCAAAAACTCAGTTTCTCAAACTCTTTATTCTGGTTCAGATTATAAAAATAACACCATCAATGAAGTGGAAATGTGTTTAGCGGATGGTAGCTACACCCTAGAAGTCTCAGACTCTTATGGCGATGGAATGTGCTGCAGTGTGGGGAATGGTTCATATAGTTTGTCGGTAAACGGAACCGTTGTGGCATCTGGTAGTGATTTCCAAGCAAGTCAGAGTACAGAATTTACGATTGGTGACTCAAATACACCACCAACTGAACCACCAGTTTTAGGTGAGTATTACAAAGACGCTGAAGGCAAAGTGGGCTTTGCGTTAAAAACGGCCTTATATCAAATTATTGATAATCATAGTAGTCAGGGTTACACCGCTATTTGGACGTTGGTGTCTGAGGCTGACCTAGACGCATACTATGACACTGATGGGTCGATTCTCGATATGTATTCGGAGAAACCTTCAGGCTTAGATTCAATCCAATTTACTAAGGTGGCCGATCAATGTGGTCAATACAGAAAAGAAGGTGATTGCTACAATCGTGAGCACTCATTCCCGAAAAGCTGGTTTGGTGGGAAAGTCGAACCAATGAACTCTGACGGTCACCATTTATTTGCCACTGATGGCTACGTTAACTCGAAACGTAGTAATTGGCCATTTGGTGAGGTGAGTAGCGCGACATACACATCAAGCAATGGTTCTAAGTTAGGCAGTGCAGCGAACTCTCTTGGTTATGTGGGTACGGTGTTTGAGCCAATTGATGAGTTTAAAGGTGATTTTGCAAGAGCATATTTCTACATGGCAACACGCTATGAAAATGAAATCGCTAATTGGGAAGGGAACTCTACAAGCTCTAATGCCGTTCTGGATGGAACCAATACAACTGTTTTTGAACCTTGGCTACTTACTATGCTAAAGCGTTGGCATTCTCAAGATCCAGTAAGCCAAAAAGAAATCGACCGAAATAAGGCGGTACATGATTTTCAAGGGAATCGTAATCCGTTTATTGACCATCCAGAGTTTGTAAGCCAAATCTGGGGAAATTAATCGGAATATAACCGCCATGACAATGGTTTAATGATTATTGAACTGAGCCCAATCCTTTGTTTGGGCTTTTTTATTGATAGGCATTAGAGAGCATGATTTAAAATATTTGAAAAAGCATATTGTCATGAAGGTCACGTATACTTGTCAGTGATCTGCACCATCAATACTGGACGCTAAGTTAAGCGACTTTCCATACCTTTAGTTATCTCTGAATTGTTGATTTAGGGGAAGCTGTAGCTCATTTATGCCCCATTCCTTGCCAGAGTGTTTCTCCTACTCACTTTAAAGGCCAGATGTTTGGCCTACTTTTCCTCGTGCTTAAAATTCCCAATATATGGTCGAATGTGCTAATCCACTACGGACTAAATGTTTAATTTTTATCGAAAGGACAAATTATCTAAATAGGATGCTCGACTACAAGTCAGATAAGATGTGGTGGCTAAGTAAATTGGGCCGCTTGAACGGAGATTTGCAATATCTGTAATTATTCGTAAGAGGGTTTCGAGACAAGAATCTTCAAGACTGAAGACGACTCCCAATTTGGAAAAAGTTTTTACGAATTTATACACGAAGGCCACAGTGTTGCAACTACTACTGCTTGGGTATGAATGGCGAGTGCTTACTTCAACACCAACGGAGTTTTGGACAATTCTGCTACCACCTTCGTCATGTTTGATTGAATTAACAAATTCTTAGTAAGGGATTGAACGTTCTCAAGGATGGGCGTTCTTAATACGGTTCAAAAACAATGTCCTTGAAAGAATCAATTCTGGCAGTAATCGTTGCAAACTCAGGTGATTAGCCTCTACGGTTAAATGTCACCCACAATTAAAATGCTCATATCCATATCGTTTGATATCAATCAATCTAATATTAGGGTGTTAATGATAGTTTCCGCGTTGATATTTACGGTTGGCTTTTTTCAGGTTGGATGACAAAGGAACCTAAGGTGGAGTTAGCTCAAAAGTGAACTCTAAATTGTAATCGCGCTGTAAGGGGTAAGCCTCTTTCTTTCTAGGCGGTTATGCCAGCAGTTCTCTTATTAATTGTACGCCTGTACTGGGTACATAATCCGACCGATTCTTAACATGTAAGACTTTATTAATGAATATTACAACTCTTCGCAATGACCTAGGTGTAGCTGGCAAAGTTACTCTTTCCAAAACCGCGTACCCAATTGAAGCATTGCTAAAAGTAGCATATGACTTCACTGGCGAATTCTACGTATATATTGGTGAGAACGGTGAGAACTACGAAGTGAACATCGCTTTTGCTGATAACCGTAATCCATCTGCAGATGATGTGGTTTCTGCGTGTGGTCGCTTCATGAATGAGGTTTGCGACCAAGCAGTTCGCCAGATTGTACTAAAAGAAACTGGTGCTATTCGTGAAGCTATCGTATCCGCTGCGTTCGCTGAAGCATCTAAGGGCATCTATAACAAACCAACTCAAGTACCTGGCGTTAATGACAAGTACAAAGATGATCCGCTAAATATCTTGGCTCAGAAAGGTTAGTTATGAGTTTCACACTATCTCTGGCAACTTGCGACATGTCAGCTATCAGCGACGCACGCAAAGCCTTTAAAGAGCACACTAAGGTTGATGTTCTGAAGAACCAAGGCACTGTATCTCTTGATTTCCAAGTGAACCAGGAATACGGCCCTGAAGAAAAGCAACAAGTAATTGGCTCTTTTCTTAACTACATTCTACAAGCTACCGCTATTAAAAAGTTAAGTATCGAACATGAGTAAGTTCTTACCACTATCCGAATTCACCGATGCGGAAAGTTACCGCTTGATGCCTTTCAAGCTATCACGCTTCTCGGAAACAGAGCACCTTATAAGTAATGACTTTGGTGAATGGACGATCCTAAGCAACGAAGCGGTACAAGCATTGGTTAACAACCGACTGGCCCCAACATCAAAGCTTTACCGCGAACTGAAATCGAAGCACTTCATTTACAGCGGTGACATAACGCTAGGTATGGAAATCTTGGCATCTAAGCTAAAGACCAAGAAAGACTTTATTGTCGGTTTCAGCAAACTTCACATCTTCTGTATGACGCTACGTTGTAACCATAGCTGCTCTTACTGCCAGGTTAGCCGTAAGACAGAGAATGCGGACAAAGGTTGCTACGACATGAGTGATGAGGTTCTTGAACGCTCTATCGACATCATGCTGCAGAGTCCATCTATGTCCGTCACTATGGAATTCCAAGGCGGTGAATCTCTACTAGCTTTGAACCAGGTTAAGAAGGCTGTACTACTGGCTAAAGAAAAGAATGAGAACGTAGGTAAAGAAATCGTATTTGTTATCTGCACGAATCTTACGAACGTTACTCACGAAGACCTTGAATTCTTCAAAGAGCATAACGTAGAAATCTCTACTTCCCTTGATGGTCATGCTGCGCTACACAACCTGAACCGTCCTACGTCGGGCGGCAATAGCTACGAAAAAGTGATCCGTAGCTTTGATATGGTTCGTGAGATGTATGGTGAACTTCGCTTGTCTGCACTTATGACGACAACCAAAGAATCACTCAATTACCCGAAAGAGATTATTGACGAGTACGTTCGCCAAGGCCTACACCAAGTCTTTATCCGTGAACTTAACCCGTACGGTTTCGCGGAGAAAGCAGCGCGTAAGATCGGCTACACAACTGATGAATTCCTACAGTTCTACAAGGAAATGTTGGATTATATCATTGAAATAAATAAGAAAGGCATTCCTTTTGAAGAGTGTTTCGCTGGTCTAATTCTGCGCAAGCTTATGACACCTTGGAGCATTGGGTTTGTTGATCTGCAGAGCCCAACAGGAACCGGCTTCAACGTAACGCTGTACAACTACAACGGTAAGGTTTACCCAAGCGATGAATCCCGCATGATGGCCGAAACTGGCGATGATACTTTCTGCTTAGGCAATGTCTTGACAGATAGCTACGAGCAGTTGTTCTTTGGTGAGCCAATGCAACTAATCGCGTCAGCAGCTTTGAACGAAGCATTGCCAGCTTGTAGCGATTGTGCATACGCACCATTTTGTGGTTCGGAGCCGGTTCGTCGCCTGCAGACTCAAGGTGATGTGGTTGGCCACCGTCCAACTGATTCATATTGCTACCGTAACAAAGCTATCATCCAGCACATTATTAACTTGTGGCTGAATGGTGATGCAGAAACAAAAGCAATCATGTTGCGTTGGATGCGAGGTTAATTGTGGAAAAGTTCAAAGTAGCGCTGAAGTCGGAGACGACTGGTATCCAGGGCGAACAACTAGGTTTAGCTGTATGCTCATGGTCTGACGATTATCAGGGCAAAAACGTAATGTACTACTACAAAGGTGGTGAGCTAGAGCAAACGATGTTGGAGAAGGCTTCCCTTATTGTTACCAAACAACCAGTAGGCGAAGTTAGTTTACCAGTGGTCAAGATTGATTACGATTACTTGGTAGAAGGTTCAGTACTGCAGATCGCACCAAGTGGTAAAATCCGCGTAATGTTTAACCCAGAGTCGGACAACAATGCGCTGTTCGTTACGGACGCGTGTAATAACTATTGTGTTATGTGTCCGCAACCACCTAAGCCGGTCTCAATCGAGCACTGTACTGATTACTTGTTAGAGATTATATCTCTGATTCGTGAATGCGATGCACCAGAATCACTTGGGATCACTGGCGGTGAGCCGACAATGATTCGCGAAGGCTTGATCGAGGTGATTAGCAAAGCATCAGAGAAATTTCCTGAAACAGTTATCCAACTGCTATCAAATGGCCGTTTCTTTGCTTACCGCGACTACACGAAAGAGCTGGGCGCTACGACTAAGAAATTGTTCGTAGGTATCCCGCTGTTCGGTGCAACTTCAGATATCCACGATTACATTGTTCAAGCCAAAGGTGCATTTGAGCAAACTATCAATGGTATTTATGAGTGTAAGCGCCAAGGCATCGAAGTAGAATTGCGCGTCGTTCTTCACAAACATACTGTAGAAGAGTTGGACCTATTAGTTGAGTTTATTCATCGCAACTTACCATTCGTGAACCACGTAGCCCTAATGGGGATGGAGAACATGGGTTTTGCGAAGATGAACTACAAAGATTTGTGGATCGATCCGGTTGAGTATAAAGCAAAGCTATCCCGTGTGGTTGGGATGCTAACTCTGTTTGGTATGAACGTGTCTGTCTTCAACCTACCGTTTTGCCTTGTCGATCCATCAATTTGGAATCATTGCCGTCAAAGTATTAGTGATTTCAAAACTGCGTACCACCCATCTTGTGAGTTGTGCAGTATGAAGTCGGAATGTGCCGGTTTCTTCTCATCAACAAACGAAAAGTTCTTGTTAACAGATACCATTAATATCGTGCCAGTGGAGGCATAATGAAACTACCATCTCTGAAGAAAAGTGGTGATAAATCACCTATTCGTAAAATCAAAACTCTAGTTACCGGCGTTCTAGCAGCTACACTATCTTTCGGCGCTGCAGCAGCTCCAGCAAGTGCACCAATCAGTGACGCTAGCTCTATCCTATCTACTCTGCAAGTAGAAGGCCAAGCTCGTGTGATCAACCTAGCTCCAACGGAAGGTGAGAACCTACTAGCGGCACATTACAGCCACCGTTCTCACTCTAGCCATAGCTCACACCGTTCACACAGTTCCCATAGCTCGCACAGCAGTCACTATTCATACGTGTTATAACAACAGGAATACTGGTAGAAGGGGTTGAGGTCCAACGGAGCGGCTCTGTACGCCAAGAAAGTTAATTATCTGATATATAATAGTATTTAGATGGTGAGAATAAGGACTAAAACGGTGTCTATTTAATCGTACATAAGTAATTGATTGGCGCCTTTGTGTATTAATCGACTTATTGGACGCTTCTTTTAGGGCTTAGCGTACATTTTCGTTCCATTGGACCTCAAATCCCGTAGATAGATCTTCCCGTTTTTAGAAAACTGCGTAATTAGGAACCTAATTACGCAGTTTTAGCTTTTTATACATAAATTTCTGTAAGCAAAAACATCAGGCAACAGCCTGATGATAAGAGGGCTCTGCCATGTCTTTATCAGAATTTGCGACAGGACTGTTAGACAGATATTTTGAATACAAGTGATTTAAGTATACTTAAATCAAAGTGACATTGTGAGTTATGCTTGGTTTAACATAATGGGCGTTGTCCGCACCTAACGTAAGCTAACCCTTTTAGCTAGCGCTATTTCTCCTTAACTCAAGTTGCCATGCAAAAAGTAATTTATGAACTGCTAATTTAAGTAGATGCTCTAAATGATTTTTGTCCAATTTCGTGCTAGTAGATACCAGAATCTTCCGTGATTGCTAAGTTCGATGAAGGGATAAAGCCTTCAAATCAACCTAAGTATGTTTTGAAATGTGATTAAAAAGGCTGAATCAATCAACTGATCAGCCTCTATCGATTTATTCCATTAAAGGTAGCGGCTTCTTAAATGATCTTTGAAGTATTGCGCATTCAAGGTTTCGCCCGTTGCGCCTTTCACCAAGTCATCGGTGGTCAGCAGGCTGCCTTTACTCCAAATATTCGATTCCAACCAAGTGAAGATAGGGGATAGGTCGCCACTTTCAATCACAGAGTTCACATCGACAGTTTTCTTCATTGAAGCCATGAACTGAGCCGCGTACATCGCACCTAATGTGTAAGATGGGAAGTAACCGAATGCGCCATCTGTCCAGTGGATATCTTGCATACAACCGTTTGTGAAGTTGCCTTGAGTGCTTAAGCCAAGGTATGACTGCATCTTGGTATTCCATAACTCTGGAACGTCGGTGTGTTTGATCTTTCCGTTGATCAAGTCACGCTCAATTTCGTAACGTAAGATAACGTGTGCAGGGTAGGTGAGTTCATCAGCGTCGACACGGATGAAGTCTTTCTTCACACGCGTGTAGATCTTCTGGAAGTTCTCTTTCTCAAACTCTGAGCCTGAGAATTGCTGACCCGCCAAGTTTGCCAAGTGCCCGATGAACGGGTCGCTGCGGCCAACTTGCATCTCGAAGAACAAAGATTGAGATTCATGAATGCCCATAGAACGAGCTTCGCCCGCTGGTTGTCCTGCTAGGTGTTTTGGTAAGCCTTGTTCGTAACGTGCGTGGCCTGTTTCATGCACAATTCCCATTAAGCTTTGAACGAATTCTGCTTCGTCATAGCGCGTTGTGATACGTACGTCTGAAGGTACGCCACCACAGAATGGGTGAACACTTTCATCCAATCGGCCGTGTTCGAAATCGAACTGAAGCAACTTCATGACTTCTAAACCAAGTGTTTTCTGTTTCTCGGTCGAATAGATGCCAGATGGTGCGTTAAATTGCTCGCTCGATTGCTTTTCGATGACTTCGTCAATCAGGTTTGGTAGCCAGGTTTTAACGTCTGCAAACAAGATATCAAGCGAAGCAGAGCTGGTACCCGGTTCATAGATATCCAGCATGGCATCATAAGGCGTTAGGTTCGCTGCATCGGCGCGGATCTGCGCTTCTTCACGAGACAGCTCAACCACTTCACGCCAGTTCTTTTCGAATCCAACCCAGTCGTTGTTACCACGTTGGCTGCGCCATGCATGTTCACATTTTGAACCCGCTAGAGATTTCGCTTCCACCAGTTTTTCTGGAAGTAGGTTAGCTTGTTGCCATTGGCGTTTAATTTCACGTAGAGACGATTGTTGATCGTTGCTCAGTGCTTCGTTTTCGGCGTCTGCAATCCAGTCACCAAGCTGTGGTTGCGTCATCAACCCGTGAATATGAACCGAAAGCTCGGCCATCGCTTCACTACGCGCTTGGTTACCACCGGCAGGCATCATTGAAGCTTGGTCCCAACCACAAATAGAGGCTAGGTGTTGAAAGCGTGAACATTTTTGAGAGTGTTCGACTAGTTTTTTGAATGCGCTCATTTGACTACTCTTAATTTGGTTTCTTTAAATGATCCTTAGCGCTGCGTCAGCGTTAAGGTTCATCTCTCGTGTACTTTGATTATGGCTCTGCTTTTTAAAGACGCTGACTTTCGGAGTCGAAGATATAGCGAGAAAAGCATGAGGCGGTACGATGCCTTGAATTTACTATTTCTTAACAAATTAAACTGTTCTATTGTGCACAAAATCAGTGAGTTGTATAGCTGGTAGCAATTGTTGCTTGCGAATTGTTCAGATACACGGTATTGATAATAGATCGCTGAACAAGAATGACAATGATATGGATATTTTGAACTTTGAGGCATTTCTAATTGCCATCACTATTTTAACGCTAACGCCGGGCTTAGATACGGCTTTGGTGATTCGTAATACTAGCCGCTCTGGCTTAGCTGACGGTTGTATGACGAGCTTTGGTATTTGTAGCGGCTTGTATGTACACGCGTTTTTCTCTGCTGTGGGTATTTCTGCAATCCTCGCCCAATCCGCTGAACTCTTTCAAGCCGTTAAGATGGTGGGTGCGGTTTACCTCATCTGGCTTGGCTTAAGCAGTTTACGAGCTTTGATGAAAAACGGTGGCGGTTTGAAGGTCGGAGAACAAGCTCAGCAGGCTTACAGTGCAAAGCGTTCTTTGCGTGAAGGCTTTCTGTCTAACGTTCTTAACCCCAAAACGGCAGTTTTCTATCTGGCCTTTCTACCTCAATTTGTAAACCCTGAAGGTTCACCTTTATTGCAATCTATGTTGATGGCTTCGGTCCACTTTATGATTGCGATGGTATGGCAATGTGGTTTGGCTGGCGCTCTTAATTCCGCTAAAAACTTGCTCAAGAACGCGAGTTTTATGAAGTGGATGGAAGGCGTGACGGGCATGGTGCTGGTGGGACTGGGTGTTAAGCTTCTGATGGAAGAGCCTGTGTAGTTCACCGTTTCCAGTTGAACATGAATATATGAAAGCCCACGATGTGTCGTGGGCTTTGTGCTTTATTACTGGTAGATCTTTGCACCGATCTTATTCAACAGCGCAGTTATTCAACGACGCTAATGTTCATCTCTGCACCTTCGAAACCTAAGTCACTCAACTCATCAGCATTGAAGTTGGTGGTAACTTCGATGTCGCCAATGCGCTCAGTAGATTCGTTGACGGAATCAGTACTTCTTTTGCTGCGTAGATTGTTGGCAATCGGTGTTGCTTGGCCAATTTCAATGGTGCCTGCAAATTGAGAGTCTGCGTAGAAATCACCCGATACGTAAGAGTGGAAGGGACGTAAGCTTCCACCTGTTGCGTATTGCATGCTAGATAAGCCCGCTTCTTTAATTGCCCAGCCCCAGTCCCACCATTTGGTTTCACCTGGAATGTATCGGTGATCCCATTGGTAGCGAATGTCAGCAGATTTATCACTGCCGCGACCCATAGTGAAGGTGTGGGTTTTGTAAGGGCGATTGTCTGGATGTGTATGCCATGCGTTGCCACCCCAACGTAGGAAGCCGTTAAACTCAACATCGTAGCTAATGTCGGCGTTGAATCGATACGGGTAGGAGATGCTTGAACGATACAGCTCGACTCGAATCGGAAGCTCTGAGTTTGCTGGAACCATTGGGCGCGCTTGAAGTGTTACTTGCTCGCTAGTGGAGCCACCATTGGATTTAGAGAAGCTTTGGTTGGCTTCGAACTTAATGGTGAGCTTAGTTTCGCCAACAAGAGGCCACTTAAACGTATTCTCTGTTTGAACACTTTGTGAGAATCCGTAGCTGTTCGTTTTCGACCAGTTTGTTGATTCATCTACTTTCAGGTCGACAACCACTTGTTGCGCGATATTACTGTTGTTTCTTGCTGTCGCGTAAACGGTCTTCACTAGTTGACGGTCAGATTCAACAACATCGCCATGCCAAAAATTGTCGTCGTTAACGGTGTAGGCAAAGTTGTCGACGGTGATTTTGGTTTTCTCCCCACAGCGATAACCACTACAAGAACCACCATTGTTTCCTTGTATCACCCAGCTGTCGCCAGAGCGGTTGATCGTCATGTCTTCACCCACGTACTGACTATTATTGCCGCCAACCCATGCGTAACCAAGGTTGTGAGCTAAATAGCTTAACGGA
This sequence comes from Vibrio sp. 10N.261.46.A3, assembly GCF_041472995.1. Taxonomy (NCBI): domain Bacteria; kingdom Pseudomonadati; phylum Pseudomonadota; class Gammaproteobacteria; order Vibrionales; family Vibrionaceae; genus Vibrio; species Vibrio sp. 10N.261.46.A3. Next base: position 26,278 of record NZ_JBFRRH010000046.1, read on the forward strand.
CGAACAAAGTCGTTACGGTTATTGACCAACTCGTATTGAACATCCAACTCGCTGCCTTCTGGAACCGATTTAGCAGAGTAGTTTGGAATTTCAGACTGGTCATTGTTCGGATAGCAGAACGTTTTGCCGTTGGTTGTGTCTTGTTTAATAAGGCCGTTGTATCCCGGGCCCATTATCACCCAGTTTCCTTTTAAGCCTGTGATCTGCCAAGTGCCCATTCTAGCCAGTAAAGCACTCTTTTGCTCTTCCGCTTCAAAACGGTCTAACGGGCGATAGCCAGAGCGACATACATCGTCACCAAGTTGGTCATGGACTATTTGGTCTGGGTAAATTTTTGCGTTTACGCCAGTAGATAGAACAGACAACACTGCGGTTGCTAAGAGACTTCTGTTTATTCGGATCATTAACAATTCCCTCATTTGTAGTTTTTCTATTTTGATAATGTTTTTTGTGCCGTGCAGTTAACAAGACAAGTTCACTTTTTCATGTTGATAAATAGATAGATACTGAAAAGGGTTGAATTAAATTACCTCGTAAATTCAATGGTTTGTATTGTCATTAGTGTTTTTACGGTGAAAGAGTATGCAACTAAACGTAAATTGTTTGATGGGGCTCAAACCGTTTTTAGAAAAATGAAGGCCTATTATTCTGGCTTAGACGTCAAAATTATTTGACGTTATTTTTTAGCACTTGTATGAATGGTTAATTAGAAGAACAGATATAACCATTCACAATGCTCGTGGTTTTAAGGTGGGCAGGTAGTGAGTGACCAAGAGTAAAAATCTAACTTGAATATCTTGATTTGCTATCTGGTTTAAAATGCAAACACTTAAAGTAAGGAAGATGGTAATAATTTCATTACTGATAGAATAATGAAAATAACCATCCGTTTTTTATGTGTAATATAGGAAAAACTTGCTACTTGATAATAGGGCACTTGTTGCTAGTGGTTAAACTATCTCTAATTATCGTTTGGCCAGAAGTTGCGTTCGGCCTGTATTACACGTTTTAATGATGGCGAATAAATCATTCGAACTTAAGATATCAATCTTTACCGTTAATGGGTCATTGTTGATTAACAGGTAAGGCGACAATCGGCTGTCATTCATTGTTTTATTTATTTTTTGCACAGAGACTAAGTCGATGGTGCCAGAAATAGAAAAGAAAAGTGATTGAGAAGGGCGGGCTGTTCCCCTGAATCGCAGAACAAGTGGGTCGGGCATGTTGTCATCTTGAACGGACATCAAGTGCAGCACCTTGTTGTTACTTATTTTCGTTAATCCGTCGGTACGTAATACATTGTCATTCACTATTAGGTCCACCACGCTATGTTGGTAGCGATGCTCTTCTTTTGGTTGGGGCGACGGGGTACTCCATATGCCAACCAATAAAACGAATGCAGAAATGAGCGCAACGATTGGCATCATAATTGACCTCTTTCTAGGAATAACGCCAGTTCGGTACTGGCTTGATCTAGTTGGGTTGGCGCGTAAAAGATGTTGACGGACTGGCGTGTGGCTTTGTTGAGAATAGAGAGCTCTGAATATTCCGCTTCTTCGCTAATGTACGCCACACAATCACATTGATATTGATAGAGAATGCTTTCTAGCTCTGGCGTCATCGCCATTTCAGGGGCTTGGAAAACTTGTATTTGACCTATCCATTGCTCACTGAGCCGGTTAACGGGGTTGATATCGCTGAGGTTTCTTTCATTAACCTTAGTAAAAGCCAATAACGCTGATGCCAACAGCAAGCAGCCAGTGGTGAAGTAGCACAACTTGTTTCGGTTTTCAGCAGTAGGAAAGTAAGCCGACGAACTTTGTTTAGGGTTAAGCTTAGATTCGACTGCAACTGCTGCACCGATAGCAATACCGTTATTGCCGACGGGTATTAGGTTACTCGCAGCAGCAAGGGGAGTTGTGGCTGCATTATTGATGGGCGAGTCGATCACCACGCACTCATCGATAAGGCGATAGCCCACCTTAGGAACGGTGACGATTGGGGTTTCTTTGATGCCTAATCTAACGAACCCTTGGCGCAGTAAACTTATACTTTTCGCTAATGACGTATCCCCTATGAACTCGTTTCCCCAAGCGAAGCTAATAATATCTTGTTTGTTAACAATATCGGGGGAGTTCTTGTGTAATAACTCCAGGACCCGAGTTTCACGGTATCCTACTTTAATAGAACGTTCGTCGTTATAAATACGGTTTTTAATCGGGTCGAATCTGATCATATAGCCAACGTTTTATTTTTATTATAATTCTCTCTACAATGTAGATGACTATAAACTGACTAATATATGAATTAAAGTCACATGTTTTATTCTTCGGTTTTTTTGTGTTGTTGAAACAAGAAGAAATTTAATATGTTTGTGACAAAGTACCTGACACCAACGCACAATCTGTTAAATATAAGTAATATCTAATTAAGTGTTGGTTTTATTAGTGTCCTTTTTAGTACTCTTCTATTCGCTTTATTAAATCGCATAGTAGTCGATTTAATATTCTTGTTATTTATAAGGGCATATGTTCTGCATAATAATTGAAGACGTTTCGCTATGTGATGAAAATAAAAAAGCCCGCAGTTGAGTGCGGGCTTGGTATTCAATCAATTCAGGTTACGCTTTAACTGCTTCACAATCTTTTGAAGAAGTTAACGGTTTGAAGAATAGCTTGGTTTCTTCGATAACAACGTGGCGCAGCAAGATAAGCCCGATTAGGTTCGGAATTGCCATTAGGCCGTTTACGATGTCGGCTATTATCCAGATCATGTCGAGCTTTAAGAATGCACCAGAAGCCACCAAGGCGATGAAGATGATCTTGTAAGGTAATACTGCTTTGGTACCTAGCAAGAACACAACACAGCGCTCACCGTAGTAGTTCCAACCTAAAATTGTTGTAAACGCAAAGAAGATTAAGCCAACAGAAACCAACATAGGGCCAAGGGTGTCTGCATTCAAACCAACGGCGAATGCATGAGTGGTCATCGCAGCACCTGAAAGGTCAGTCTGCCAAGCACCCGTTAAGATAAGCGCCAAGCCTGTCATCGTACAGATGATGATGGTGTCAAAGAAGGTACCTGTCATAGAGACAAGTCCTTGTTTCACACATGAGTCTGTTTTAGCCGCTGCTGCAGCCATTGGTGCACTACCTAGGCCAGATTCGTTCGAGAACACACCACGAGCGATACCTGATTGGATAGCAAGCATGATGCTCGCGCCAAAGAAACCACCGGTTGCTGCTGTGTTGGTAAACGCAGAAGTCACAACAAGGGTGATGGCATTCAGTAGTTGGTCTGCATTTGAAATCAGAACGCTTAAACACGCGACGACGTACATAACCGCCATAGTAGGAACAACTTTACCTGCGACTTTAGCGATAGATTGGATACCACCAAGGGTTACCACCGCCACTAATATCGTAAGAACGACAGCAGACATCTCACGAGAAGCGCCAAATGAGATTTGAGTTGCGTCTAAGATAGCGTTGACTTGTGGGAAGGTACCGATACCGAAGCAAGCAACGCCGAGCGCGAAGACAGCGAACATTACCGCCAAGATTCGTGAGCCGACACCGTATTGCAGGTAGTACATTGGGCCGCCAACCATTTCGCCATTGCTATCGGTTCTGCGGTATTTAACGGAGAGTAGACATTCTGCGTATTTGGTCGCCATACCAAATACAGCGGCAAGCCACATCCAGAATAGGGCACCAGGGCCACCAATCTTGATTGCGGTCGCTACACCAACGATGTTACCTGTACCAATGGTTGCTGAAAGTGCAGTACACAAAGCGGCGAAACTCGATATGTCACCCGTACCAGATTTGTCTTTGCTGAACACCATTTTCAGTGCAGTTGGGAGGTGTCTAAACTGGAGTAAGCCTAAGCGAAAAGTAAAGTAGATACCTGTCCCCACTAGCAGAATAAGCAGTGGTGGTCCCCAAACGAATTGGTTGATGGTTTGTAGTGTAGCTTGTAGGTGGTTCATAGATTCCCCTTAATAAATATAAAATTTAAGGAGAAGAGGGAAGGCAGTGCAGATCTCAGGGATCGGGAGCACTACTTAATACATACGGATTTCTAGATAGAATTCTTTTGTTAATTAAGGCTGTTGCTTTCCACTCCTCTGTCCTTTTGCCTGAGAGTTTCACTTAGCGAATCACTTATAGATAAGTAACGGGCACTAAGCTTGCTCCTTCGGCGACCGATCTAACGGTTCTCTCCAGAGGTTCCTCCAACGACAGTCCTCACTTTTCTGGATTTCTCCAGCATAAAGCACCTGAAAGATTTACTTCTTCGGCGGGTCAATCTAACTAAATGTTAATATTTAGTTAAAAACCACTCTCCTGCAGTCTTCATCGGAACAATTACCTAAATAATTAGGTAATCTGTAGGCGTATCCTAGATCATATAAAATGTGATGTCAGCTACAAAATATCTGTTTGCACAAATGTTGTTCAACTAAATGATCAAACAACGAGTCTCTGACGTAACTTGCTTATTTAAATGGTATAAAATAGAGAAACAAGGAGGAGTTATGACTCGACTAATAGCGATTGTTTTTTTATTGGCTTTGGCATTTGTACTATTTCGTTACCGGACAAACGAAAAACTGCAAAAATGGGTAGTGATAGTTATCGTTAGCAGCTTCCTTTTGTATACTGCCAGCTTGATGATTTCGGAGTTAACTCGTTAAACCTGCCTGTAAACAGGTGGGATGAATGTGTTAGCAGAGCTTAAGTGCTTCTGGCTTGAGCGATAGGTTTAACTGAGCCTGCACTATCAGTATTGGCATTCGTGCCAGTGACCGCGTAACGTTAAACAAATTTTTGGGAGTACCCGCTAGTGAACCAGCAATCTGGACAAAGCGAACAAGATGAAGTGGTTGTTATTGAAGAACGCGATAAGCGCAGTCAGCTCTATATCGGCATCGCTGCGGTTATAGGTTTAGCACTGGGTGGCTTAATTGGTTCTACAGTTACTGCTTCTAAGTGGGAGTCCACTTATCAGGTACTCGAAACTCGTTATCAAGAACTGCATGACAGCAGAGCACAGTTGATGACATCCGTTGAAACTAAAGTGGCAAAAGTTGATACCGAAATCGATGCGAAAGTAGAAGCCGCTCTAGTGAAACAAACGGAAGAGCATCAAAAAGAGCTCCAGGAATTAGCGAAGCAGTCTTCGGTTTTAGAGAAGGCGAACTACTCGTTAGAGCAACAGCTAAATGAACAGAAGCAAACGTTAGAGCAAACTCAGCAAGACAACCAGAAACTTAATCGTCAAGCTGACATGCAATCGACGTTGTTTGAGCGTTCGCGTGAAGTTTTCCGAAAAGAATTACAGATTTCTCAAGAACTTGAAAAACTTGAGAAAGAAAGAGATCAACTCGAGCAGAACCTTGGCTCTCTTAAGAAAGCGTGTGATGTTTACTTAGATGGCACATCATGGGATGCGAAATCTGACGCGTGTGAGAAGCAAGATAACGCTAACTCTCGACTGAGCGATATCAGACAAATGATTGAAGTGCACACCATGGACCTCAAGCAGATCAAAACGCTCACTGAAGAGATGGGGTTATAAGCTACAGGCTCTAACCAACCCAAAGGTAGTTTTACAGTAAATATTGAAACGCCCACATCACACACGTGATGTGGGCGTTTTGCGTTTTCTCGGGAGCATAGATCCGGTGCTTTCTCATTATTGATTATTTAAGTGTTTTCATTGTTTACTTAGATATTTGTGAATAGTTACGTATATCCACAATGATATGTCACTTGTTGTCTATTAAATGACTTTGCATACATATTTTCAGATCAGAGTCGCTGCATAATAGTGTTGTTCAGGATGAACACGCAGTCGATTGCTCACTCGCATTTGGCTGCTTTGACGACAAGGGATGGAGTGATGCCAGAGTATCTTTGTGAGAACTGCACCATAGCTTATTGTTTCGATGATTGTCGCTCTCCATTAGCGCAAAAAGAGATGATCGAAGTAGAGGAGTTGGTTCGTCGTGTCGAGGTTGAACACGATGATGAAAAGAGTGAAAAGGGCGAAAATAGTGAGCAGGGCATTGAAGATAGCAACTTGCCTAATCATTCAGACATAAAAAATCCCCACAAGCCAAGCTGGTAGGGATTTTGGAAAAGTTGCAATCCTGTTCTCGCTTTCTCACGCAAAGGGTCTTACAAAAATTTTTAGAACAGTTTCGTTTTTAGAGCTGTATCGTTTCTTAGAATCCAGTTAGCTATTAGAGCAAAACCTCATTCCACTCAACGTTATTTCTCATACGTTTTGATTTCGCCTGATTTCACACGAGCAACAAACGATTGGAGTTCTTTCTTCACAACTGGCATCAAGAAGTACAGACCAAGAATGTTGAAGATAGACATCGCAAAGATAGCTGCATCAGAGAAGTCGATTACCGCACCAAATTGAATCGTGGCACCAATAACAACAAACACACAGAACATCACTTTGAAAATCAGCTCCGTTGTTTTGCCTTCACCAAATAGGTAAGTCCAAGCTTTAAGACCGTAGTACGACCAAGAGATCATGGTAGAAAACGCAAACATGATTACCGCGAGAGCGAGTGTGTATTTGAATACTTCTGCCGTTTCAGTAAAAGATGCTGCCGTTAGCGTTACACCCGTTAAACCAGAACCATCGAATGGACCTACGTTTAAACCAGCGATAGTGATAACCAATGCGGTCATTGTACAAATGATTACCGTATCAACGAACGGTTCTAATAGTGATACTAGACCTTCGGTGATTGGCTCTTTTGTTTTAACCGCTGAGTGAGCAATAGCTGCTGAACCTACACCTGCTTCGTTCGAGAACGTTGCACGTTTCAAGCCTTGAATTAACGCACCAATAAATCCACCAACAACACCTTCACCAGTAAATGCACCTGTAAAGATTGCGCTGAACGCAGGGCCAACTTGATCAAGGTTAGAACCGATAACAATCAGAGCCATACCGATATACAGAGCAGCCATCCAAGGAACAACTTTTTCCGTTACCGATGCGATAGAAGGCATACCACCAACAATCACAGAGAAAACTAAAGAGGCAAGTACAAGGCCAGTGATCACACCGTATTCACTTGGTACATCAAATGCGTAAGTTAACATGGCGTGTGCTTGGTTAGCTTGGAACATGTTACCGCCGCCCAATGCGCCCAAAATACACATTAATGCGAAACCAATAGCGAGCACTTTGCCTAGTCCGCCTAAACCTCTTTCACCCAGACCTTGGCTTAGGTAGTACATTGGACCACCCGAAACAACACCTGAAGGTAGGATAGTTCGGTATTTCACACCTAAAGTACACTCACAGAACTTAGAAGCCATACCCAGAAGGCCACACAAGATCATCCAGAATGTCGCGCCAGGGCCACCAATCGCAAGTGCCGCACCCACACCGGCAATGTTACCAAGCCCGACAGTACCAGAAAGCGCTGTTGTTAACGCTTGAAAGTGAGAAACCTCGCCGTCCTCTTTAGAGTTAGGATCGGTATACTTACCTTTGATAATGTCTATCGCCATGCCGACACGTTTAAATTGAACAAAGCCAAAATAAACAGTGAAGATGATCGCAGCGAGCAAGAGCCAGCCAACAATCACGGGGAAGTTAGCTTCACCAATCGGTACACTTTTAAATATCAGCCCAACGAACCAACCTGTGTATTCGTTGAAAAACCCATCAACACTTTGACTTAAGTTGCTGATAGTTTGGTTAAATGATCCTTCTTCTGCAAATGCACTGGAACTAAACAATAATATAAACCCAAAAAATAATTCACGTATGTTTTTCATGGTTTTCCCTGTCTTTTTAATAAATTATGTTTGTTGCTGTTGTGTTTGTTTTCTATTTGATTTGTATATTTCAGCGGTATATCTACTTCATTCGACGGCAACATAAACGGCTGTAGCTAGGTCGAAAAACGAAATAAATATAAGTACTGATCTTGCTTTATATGGATATCCTTTTGGTATGTGCACCAATAAGACTATGGTATTCGGGATGCCAAGCCCTACTGATAATCCTATACATAAAAATAATGCCAACAAAGAAATTTTTACAATAAATTTACAATTGTTCGGGTTTTGTCATCATTTGGGAATAAGTCGATGCTTTTTTTGCTGAGAAAAGCATATGCAGCAGCTGTTATAGAGGCGAATGAAGGAGAATTCAGAGTGATGGGCTGTCGGGACATAGGGGGGACATAGAGGGAACGTAGGAGAATTCGAGTATTCGATATGTTTTGGCGGTGTTTAAACATTCGAAGGCTAAAGGTGTGTTCGGATCTGAGGATATTAAAAAAGCCCTTTATCAGAGCTTTTTTTGATGACCGGAAAGCATGAATACTTTCCGCTAGAACATAAAACTAAACGGCTCGATGACTATTGCTATTGCCAACTGTGCCTTTACTGGATTTGTGGTAGAGCTTAAGTGCCAATAACGAACCCCACAATAAAACCTGTCCCCATAGTAATGTCCATTGAGACGCCACCTCTTGCCAAGATGCACCCATCTGATTAAGTGCTAAGAAACCTTGGATAGCCGGTGTGCTTGGGAACAGCTGTGATAATAGAACTAACCATTCAGGTATCATTTCAACTGGCCAGATAAAACCTGAAGAGAAGATCAGTGGCATTGAACTGATTAACACTACAACCGTGACTAGCTCTCTTCGTGGCACTAACTCACCAATAAAAATCCCGATCAAACAGCTGGCCAGTAAGAAGGGCAGAAGTAAGGTTAAGATCTGTGTTGTTGAGGCGAGCTGGTTTATCCCATACATCGAAAAGCTAGCGCCGAAGTAGTACATCGACAACAAGTAATAAATGCCGACTAAGGTACAACAGCGGGCAAGCATCAGTTTCGCTGGAGAGGTCTTACTCCAGTAGCCAAATGTCGATTGAGCGTTTTGGGTTGCACCTACTAAACCAGAAGCCATGGCTAAGGTTTGTTGCAGGATCAACACAAAGACGGCTGGAACCACGTAATCGATGTATCCCATGCGACTATTAAACGTTGGTTTCAGGTTCAAGCTGAATGCACTGTAGCCTTTGGCTGCCGATTCTAAAGGCACACCTTCGACTAACAAATGGCTGACCTTAACTTGCGCAGCTAACGTACCACCGGCCTTGGCAAGCCCTTCAATAATGGTTCCGTAGACCAAGAAGTAAGAAGCATCACCAGCGTAAGAAAGTGTCGGGCTCTTACCGAGCAGCAAGTCTTTATAGAAGTCTTCTGGAATGACAAGGAAGCCGCCAATCTCTTGGTTAAGCACGGCTTGTTTTGCATCGGCGATGGTGGAGTCTCGACGGACCAATTCGATTTGAGAGGTGGCATCCACCATTCGCTCTAATTGGTAGCTGCTTTGACTCTTATCCAAGTTCACAACCGAAGCTTTCAGTTGTTGAGGAACTTGGTTCGCGTAAGGCAATGGATACAAGAATGAATAGAAGACCACACCACCAAATACTGTAAGAAGCACGACAGGGTTGCGCAGTACCGCTAAGAGTTCTTGCTTGAGCAGTTGAGTAAAGCTCATCGTTTTACTCCTTGTTCTGCTTCTTGTGCATCTTGTGCTTTAGCTGAGAGTGATGCTTGCGCTAGATGTTTCTTAATTAACAACATAACCACCAATGCAGGAACCGCATACCACAACATAGAAGAGAGGCTGATCAGCGACTGTGCTGCGTTCACACCATAACTAGACTGCGCCGTTTGTACTTCGATGTAATGACTCACGGGCAATAAGCTTCTCCAAATTTGAGCTGCCGTGTTCATGTCTGTTACTGGAAAGGTAATACCCATGAACGCAAAACTTGGTGCCGTAAATGCGCCAGCGAAACTCATCGCCCTTGCAGGATCAAGTGTTAAGAAGAAAAACAAACAACCCATGATGATACAGCTGATGACGGTAAGCAGTTGGGCAATGGTCAATGTCACAAAGCTGCCGTTAAATGGCCAGTCTAAGAGCACATAGAACCAAAAGCTAAACGCGATACCAAACATCAAAAACAAGACAAGGTAGGGCGTTAATGTTGATGCGAGTGACTTCATAGGGGCATTGGATAACCAAGCGTGAAGGCCACGAGCTCTGACGTTTGCCGTCAAAACCAATATCGTGCCCACCACAATCATGATTTGCCATAGTGCAGGAATAACCGCAGACACCAAGAACTGAGCATAACTGGTGTTCTTGTTGAACAGCGGCGTGATCTGGCTTTGCACTGTTACTGCTTGGCCTAATGCGGATTGCACCGTGGTATCACCGTGTGACAGCTGTTTCACGACTTCAAGTTGCGCGTTAAAAGTCCCTTGAGCCTGCAGCAACGCAGAGTTCACCAGCTTACCGATTAAGATAAATTGGCTGTTATAGAATACAGACACTTGCGGATTCAAGCCGAGCAGAAGGTCTCGGTCGAAGTGTCTTGGTATCACAACATAACCATAGATATCGCGTTCGATCATCGCTTTCGCCGCATCACTCGCAGAGCTGTATTTCTGAGTGACTTGCAGCGTTGGTGATGCATCAACAAGACGTGTGAACTGTTGCGAGATTTGACTGTGCTCAAGGTCAACCACTGCGACCGGTAAGTCACGAGCGATCCCTTGTGAAAAAATCAGCCAGATACTGGCAGCAAGCAGCAAAGGAATCCAAGTTAGGCAAGACAACAACCATTTGTCTTTGCGGACAATCGCCCACTGCCTAAGCAAGGTATTCTTCGTTCTATGATGCTCAGTTGATTGCGCGCCTCTAGATTGCGAGCCAGTATATTGAGAGTTAGCAGACATAAGTCACCTAAAGCTCAACCACTAGGCTCATGCCCATACGCAGTGTTTCGCTCGTATCGACAGGGTGCGCTTCTACTTCAAAAGTACGTAAGTCAAAGCCTTGTGCTGCGTCTGTTGAGCGCCAAGTTGCGAAATCACCCATTACGGCGATGTGAGTCACTTGGAAAGTTAATGATTTATCCAGAGCCGGTAGGTACGCCTCAAACTGGCTGCCTTTCTCGAAATGCTTAAGCATGTCTTCACGAACATTGAGCACAGCCCAAGCATCCTTGGTGTCGATAACAGTTACAACAGGGAAGCCTTGTGGTGCCAGTTCACCGCTGCTTAATAGCACCTGAGAGACTTCGCCATTAAACCAGCTGTGGATCTGTGTGTCTTTTGCGTAAGCTTCAACTTCCGCTACCGCACCCGCTGCCATTAACGCTTTTTGAGCGGCGGCCACTTTGGTTTCGTCACGAGCACCTTCTTGCGCTAATTGATACATTTGGAACGCAGCGCTTTCGGTGTACTTCGCCGCTTGCCACTGTGTTTTGGCTTCATCACGCTTCTGTTCGGCAACCACACCATCGTTGTAAAGGTTGTTTACACGTTGGTAGGTTTTGTCCATCAGGTCGGCAGCTGCTTTGGCTTTTAACCACTGGTCTTTAGCGGCTTGGATCTGTTGAGTACGCGCGCCATTTTCTGCTTCTTGTGCTAATGCACCAGCGGCTTTCTGACCAGCTTTTGCTTGTTCTAGCTTCGCATCAATCTCAGGGCTTAGTAGAGAGAAGATCAATTCGCCTTTTTCAACTGAGTCACCTTTACGCACGAATATTTCATCAATTCTGCCAGGTACTTTCGATGAGATGCTGTATTGCTGCGCATCGATTTGACCTTGAAGCTTAACCGGCTGAGGTTGATAAGCTTGATAGAAACTGTATCCGACCCAGGCAATAACGCCGATACCAACTAAAGATAGAAGAAGGGGCTTAATAGGTTTCATGAATTATCCTTTTGACTGGCTAACGGTGTCTGTTTTTGAGTCGAAATCAGACGGAACAGAAGAGGTTAAGTAACTTGAGTAAGCATTCATTTCGCTGGTTAGCGCTAACAGCTTGTTGAGAGAGATTAGGTATTTGAAGCGAGCAGCAGATTGCTGGGTTTTAATGCTCGCAAGATAAAGCTCTGCATCAACCACTTCTAATGAGTTAGAGAGCCCTTGTGTGAAGGCTTTTTTACGAAGTAATAGATTTTCCTGAGCCAAAGACAAGCTTGAGTTTAGGCCTTGAACCTCTTCAATCGCTTGGTTTGCTTCAAGGTAAGTTTTTTGTACCAATACGGTTAAGTCTTGCTTGGCTTGTGACTTAAGGAATTGAACCTGTGATACGGCACTGTGAGCGGCGGCGACTTTGTCTGAACGGCCTGAAGTGTCAAGCAGTGGCACATTCACACCGATGCCAACCAGCCAATCGGGTTTCATTTCACTGGCTAAAGAGTCATCTTCATACAGGCTGTAATCACCATAAAGATAAACTTCTGGGTAGTATTTACCTTTCTCGGCTTTAATTAAGCTGCTTGCTTGTTTCTCTTTTGCATCAAGAATCTTAAGGCCGGGATAGGTCATGAGTGTCTGGTCAATGAACACGTCCATATGAGGCAGGTTCTTATTGATAAACAGTTGTTCAGAGGGTTCTACACTTTCACTTTGACCAAGGATCTGAGTCAGCGCCAATTGAGCAATTTTAAGATCGTTCTGAGCTTTCGCGCGTTCAACAATGGCTTTATCTAAGGAAGCATCGGCTTGTAGACGTTCTACTCGGGCGATTTGTCCTTGCTGTTCAAGCTTGATGGCGAAATCACGGTGCTGAGTTAAGCCTGCTTCAACGGCTTGACGCGTTCTCACGACGTCTTCCGCTAAGATCACCGAGAAGTAATACTTACTTAAGTCTTCGTAGCGAGCTTGTTTCTCCATCAACAGTTGGCTTTGCGCTTCTTCGCTTTTACCTTCAGCTGCTGTTTGTGCTGCGGTAATTCGACCACCTGTAAAAATGGGCCACACTGCGCGAATGGAAGAGCTGAAGATATCTTGTTCGGTAATGGTAGAGGTAACGCCACCTAATATGGGCTGAAGAATCCCGCCAATAGCCCCCAAATTTGGTACGCCACTCAAACTGTTTGAAAACTGTTCACCATTGATGGTTACGTCACTATCAAGATGCGTGTAGTTAGCCCCTAGGGTAATAGAAGGAAGGTTGAGGCTACTTGTTGAGTTCTGAAGGTGTTGATAACGTTCAACGTTGGCTTGTTGAGCCGCAAGTGAGTTGTTGTTTTCTTGCAATATTTGCCACGCTTCAGAAAAAGTGAGCGGAGCTGCATAGCCTGGCGAAGCCATAGTGCCGAGAAGCATACTGGCGATCGCAAGGTATCGGAATTTTGGTTTGGTCATCTGCATTAAATACCAATTAGAGTATTAACTCTAATGTTAACAGGGCGATAGTCATTTGTCTTGAATAGATTGTCTCATATGAATAGAAATTCTCATAACTCGTTAATCAAGTGTAAATAAGATTGAGTGACGTGAATATCAAAGATAAATGAAACTTAAAAAGCACGCATAAGCGTGCTCTTTAAGTTCAGTATAGAAGTGTTTTTACAAAATGAAGTGGCTTATTTAAAGCTAGGACAATGGTGATCGGCGCGCCATACCAATTGTCTTGAACCTTGCATTGTTTGTAATAAATCTCTACCTGACATTTGCGGGAATGCTAACAATACCTTGAGATCGAGAGGGGAGGTGCCATCTTTCTCATAGGCTCTTACGTGAGTAAAAGTCGATTGTAAGTGTTTGAACAGCATAGTCTTAGTAAGACAAATTCCAAAGTTATCGCGTTTCATTGCCTTGTTTCCTTTTCAACAATGTTTATACGTTATGTTTGTTATCCTGTTTCTATTGGACGTTGCCACTGATCGATACTTCCTGCTCATCAATGTTTTATTATTGGGCGCTGATTTGATCAGGCGCCTCTGAGTTGTCATGTTGGCCGATAGTGTAAATAAGGATGTGTGAATGAGGTTAGATAGATAACCTGTTTGTTCAGCAACCGTAGCGGCGAGCGTGCAACTTTTAGTTATAGATACGTCCAGCGAACGAAGGGTTGTTGCCATTTTGTTAATCGAAATTTCGATTTAAAGCACGGTCTGAAAATCATGACTATGGCTTAGCAACAATAAACTTCTTCATATGCAACTATTATAATTGTATTTATTTTAAACAACCTAAAAAACACCTAAAAGCTTAGTGATCTAGCTCAATATTTATTCGTTTATTTTGGTTTTTAAGCTAATCCGTTCTAAAAATGAACGATTAATCGAAATGAACAACGTAAAGGATTATCAATTAACAATCTGCTCAATTATTTAGTTGAGTAGCAGTCACAAATTCACGTCCCTAGAAAGGTCATGCGATTAACTTGGTGTTAACATTGATCGTCTAACACTAGGGACGGTGGAATATGAAATGGAGCAGTATCAGTTTCCGTAAAAGGTTACTGATTATCATGACGGTCACTGGCCTCGTCGAACTTTTGATTCTTGCAGCGGCTGGTTTTTACTACATCAAACAATCTCAAGAACAAGAGATGGGTTTGAAAGCGTTAGGTGTTGCTGAATTTCTATCTGAATCGCCACTTGTCACCAGCATTATTCAAGAAAATGGAACGTTGGACCCTAATGGCGTTCCCTACGTTTTGTCTGAAGAAACCCAAGTTAAGTTTCGTAACCTTACCCAGCTCATTGGCGCGGCGTTTATCGTTGTGGGAGATGATAAAGGTATCCGCCTGATTCACCCTTATGATGACAGGCTCGGTAAACCCATGCGTGGTGGCGATAACCAAAAAGCATTGGTATTGGGCGAGTCTTATGTGTCGACGGCCAAAGGGTCGCTTGGTTTCTCAGTTCGTGGTAAATCCGCGGTAAAAGACACCCAAGGGACCATTATTGGGGTGGTGTCAGTTGGTTACTTATTGGATTCTTTACAAGATCGAATCGAACCTTACTTAGCCTTTTTGATTGTGATGGCGTTGCTGGTGGTTGCGGTCAACGCTTTGATTTCGAGTTATGTATCCCGTCGTTTTCAACGCGCTATTTTAGGCTTTGAGCCTGAAGAGATAGGCCGGTTGTATGTTGAGTTAGACGTAACTATGAGTACCGTGAAAGAGGGCATTCTGAGCATTGATAAGCACGGTATTTTACGTTCTATTAATAAGAGTGCCTGCGATATTTTATCGATAGACAGGGATAAAGCACTCAATCAACAGCGCCTTTCTGATGTATTGCCAGGCAGTGATTTAGAACAACTACTATCAACCGGCGACACAGACCACGATGTTGAGTTGTATTTAAACAATAAGCGAATCATTGCTAACCGAAGCCCGATTATAGTGGCAGGTGAAGTGGTCGGGGCGGTATCGAGTTTCCGATTACGCGATGAAATCAACGATTTAACCGACCAGCTCTCACAAACCAAAGAGTATGCAGATCTACTGCGTTCACAAACCCATGAGCATCAAAACAAGCTCAACACCATTAGCGGCTTGATCCAGATGGGCGAGCTGGATTCAGTCCAGCAACTGATTGGTCAAGAAACCGCGCACTATCAAAGCTTGATCGAGTTCTTGCGTGAAACCGTTAAAGACCCACTCATTGCAGGTATGCTCCTTGGGAAAACGGAGCGCGCGCGAGAAATTGGTTTAGAGCTTAAAGTTGAAGAAGGCTCAAGGCTTGAAGCACTGCCTAGCTGGTTAAACGCGGATGACGTTGTCACAATTCTTGGCAACCTGATTGATAACGCCTTTGATGCCACGATGACGGCGATTAAGCACGAGGGTAAAATTGCGCCAGCGCGTCGGGTTATTGAAGTTTCAATCAGTGATTTTGGTAATGAAATTATCGTAGAAGTAGAAGACAAAGGGTGCGGTTTGCCGAAAGAGTTGGCGACCAAAGCGCTCACCGAAAAAGGCGTATCGAGCAAAGCGAAGCAAAATCGTGGTGTGGGTTTGTATCTGATAAAGCAGCTGGCAGACCGATATCAAGGGCAGCTTGAAATGGTCGACAACCACGATTTTGGCACGCGAATGACGGTTTATCTGCCAAAAGAAGAACAATAATAATTAAGCACGAATCGATCTTGCGAAGATCATCGTGACGGAAAAAGCATGGTTAAAGGAAGAACATAAATGAACGCAATCACGAGAGTCATGGTCATTGAAGATGATATTGCGATTGCAGAGCTACACCATCGTTATTTAGAACAGATGGGTGGCTTTGACGTGGTCGGTATTGCCACAACACAGTCTGAAGCGCTCTTGCAATTGGACATCTTAAAACCGGATTTGGTGTTATTGGATGTGTATTTGCCGGACGGGTGTGGGCTCGATATTCTTAATCACGTAAGAGGGAGCAATCAAGGCTGCGACGTTATCTTGATTACTGCTGCTCGGGATGTGGATACGCTGCAGCAGGCGATGCGCGGTGGAGTGGTCGATTATCTATTGAAACCAGTAATGTTCCCTCGTTTGGAAGCGGCCCTGAAAAAGTATCAATCTCAACAGCAAGAGTTTGAAAGTGTGTCGGATTTGAATCAAGGTTTGGTTGATAAGATGCTGCAAGCCAATGCCAAAGCGGACTCTGGAAAAGTATCAACCTTACCCAAAGGCATTGATGGCGTAACGTTGGATAAGATCAGAGCCATTTTTCAGCAAGCTGATGCCGTTAATATTACCGCCGATGAAGCCGGAGAACGAATTGGTGCTAGCCGAACCACCGCCAGACGCTATTTAGAATTTTTGATTACCACTGGTGAGTTAGTCGCGGACTTAAATTACGGTACCGTGGGTCGCCCGGAGCGCTGTTACAACAAAGCGCAAAGATAAACACGACACCATCAAAATAATTATAAAGCCAGTTGAATAAGCTGGTTTTACCTTTTTCTCCCTTTCCTATTGCTCACTCCACCGACCAGATACCGTTCTTTCTTGACTACACTGTTTGAGAATGCCGATTTGCTTCTCCCTCGGGTCAAATGAATGGAGCTATCGATTAGAAATTGTTCGAAATGAGTCAATATTTAATCGATTGCTTTCACAGTGGTTGATGTAAATCAAATAGTCATAGACAATACTGTCCCGAATAGAGGTGATAGCTTTCACCCTCGTTTACCAAACGCATTCTCAAATTTAATAGGCGCTTACTATTGATGTAATAGTTAAGACCTATTATCTATTTTCGTATGTCGCTGATACCTTTGGCGAATACTAAAAACCTTGTTTTTATAGGAAAGATGATGGTAATACCTGAAAACAGCAGCATCGTTATTTTTGGTGCGTCGGGAGATCTAACTTACCGCAAGTTAATTCCTGCTCTATACCACCTGTATGCTAGCAATCAACTACCAGAATCCTTTGCGATTCTTGGAGTGAGCCGTACTGAGTACAGCGATGAGTCTTACCGTGAGAAGCTGAAGAAGTCTCTTCAGGAAATGGAAAAAACTGAACCAGAGACGCTGAATGCATTTATTGAACATCTGCATTACCAAGCGATCAACACTTCAGATGTAGACGACTACGCTCGTTTAGCACAACGTCTAGACAAGCTTGAGCAAGACTACCAATTCGAAAACCATAACACACTGTTCTACTTGGCAACCCCGCCAAGCCTATACGGTGTGATTCCAGCAAACCTTGCTGCGCATGGCCTTAACGATGAATCGAACGGCTGGCGTCGTCTGATCATCGAGAAACCATTTGGTTACGACTTAGCATCAGCTCAAGCGTTGGATGAAGAGATCCATCATCACTTCCAAGAACACCAGATTTACCGTATCGACCATTACCTTGGTAAAGAGACGGTTCAAAACCTTCTAGTGCTTCGTTTCTCAAACGCGATGTTTGAACCACTGTGGAACCGTAACTTCATTGATTACGTTGAAATCACAGGTGCTGAGTTCCTTGGCGTTGAAGAGCGTGGCGGATACTACGACGGTTCTGGCGCAGTTCGCGACATGTTCCAAAACCACCTGCTGCAAGTGCTAGCGATGGTAGGTATGGAGCCGCCTGCACAAATTAACGCTGATTCTATTCGTGATGAAGTGGTTAAAGTGCTTCAGTGTCTGAAACCATTAGAAGAAGATGATCTGCGTAAAGACTTAGTATTAGGTCAGTACACAGCATCAGATGTTCGTGGTCAGCACCTACTAGGTTACCGTGAAGAGCATGGTGTAGCGGATGATTCTCGTACCGAGACTTACATTGGCTTGAAAGCTCACATCAATAACTGGCGTTGGAATGGTGTTCCTTTCTACGTACGTACAGGTAAACGCTTACCAACACGTGTGACTGAAATCGTGATTCACTTTAAGAACACGCCACACCCAGTATTTGGTCAAGATGCACCAGAGAACAAGCTGATTATCCGCATCCAACCGGATGAAGGTATTCAGATGAGCTTTGGTTTGAAAGAGCCAGGCGCAGGCTTCAAAGCAAAAGAAGTGAAAATGAACTTCTCTTACTCTGACTTGCCTGAAACTCAGATGCTGACGGCTTATGAGCGTCTTCTTCTTGATGCACTGAACGGTGATGCGACTCTGTTTGCACGTACCGATGCGGTAGAAGCATGTTGGAAGTACGTTCAACCAATCTTAGACTTCAAGCAAGATCCTCAAGCACTGTTTGGCTATGCTTGTGGTACTTGGGGCCCACAGGAAGCAGATGAACTTCTGCAACGTGATGGCCGCGCATGGCGTTTCCCATGCAAAAACTTAACAGACACGGATTACTGCGAACTATGATCAATCACAAGATCTTTGCAACGCCTGAATTGGTTGTTGAAAACCTAGCAAATGAAATGAAAGCATACAGCGAGCAGGGCACACCTGTTCACATTTCACTGTCTGGTGGCAGCACGCCAAAAATGCTTTTCAAGCTTTTAGCACAGGCGCCTTACGCCGAAGGTATTCAATGGAATAACCTTCACTTCTGGTGGGGCGACGAACGTTGCGTTGCACCAGACGATGCTGAAAGCAACTTCGGTGAAGCGAATGCATTGTTGTTTACTCAAGTAAACCTTCCTGCTGAAAACATCCACCGCATCCGTGGTGAAGATGAACCAAAAGCAGAAGCAGAGCGTTTCGCAAAAGAGATGGCAGACGTAATCCCAACAGAAAACGGCACGCCTGTATTCGATTGGATTCTGCTTGGTGTTGGCGCAGACGGCCACACAGCTTCACTATTCCCGGGTGCAACCAACTACCAAGATGAGAACCTATCTGTATTAGCTTCTCACCCTGAGTCTGGTCAAATCCGTGTTTCTAAAACAGCGAAAGTTTTAGAAGCAGCAAAACGAATCAGCTACCTAGTACTGGGTGCAGGTAAAGTTGAGATCGTTAAAGAAATTCATACAACTCCTGCTTCAGAACTGCCTTACCCGGCAGCGAAAATCCAGTCTAAAACTGGCGAAACAGAGTGGTTCCTAGATTCAAATGCAGCAAGTGCTATCGCATAAGTGCGAATAGCCGCAAGGAGATAAAATAATGAAAGGTGATATCGGTGTAATTGGCCTAGCAGTAATGGGTCAGAACCTTATCCTAAACATGAACGACCACGGCTTCAAAGTTGTGGCTCATAACCGTACTGCTGCTAAAGTAGACGAGTTCCTAGAAGGCCCAGCTAAAGGTACTAACATTGTTGGTGCTTACTCTCTAGAAGAGCTAGTTGAGAAGCTAGAAGCGCCACGTAAAGTGATGCTTATGGTTCGTGCTGGTGACGTTGTAGACACGTTCATCGAAAACCTAATCCCACTTCTAGACGAAGGCGACATCATCATTGATGGTGGTAACACTAACTACCCAGACACTAACCGTCGTGTAGCGCATTGTCGTGAGAAAGGCATCCACTTCATCGGTACTGGTGTATCTGGTGGTGAAGAAGGTGCTCGTTTCGGTCCTTCAATCATGCCAGGCGGCGCGGCTGAAGCTTGGGAAGCGGTTAAGCCAATCTTCCAAGGTATCTCTGCAAAAACTGACGCTGGTGAGCCTTGTTGTGACTGGGTTGGTAACGACGGTGCTGGTCACTTCGTTAAGATGGTACATAACGGCATCGAATACGGTGACATGCAGCTTATCACTGAAGCTTACCAGTTCATGAAAGATGGCCTAGGTATGTCTGCTGACGAGATGCAAGCAGTATTCGCTGACTGGAACAAGACTGAGCTAGACAGCTACCTAGTTGAAATCACTGCTGACATCCTTGGCTACAAAGATGAGGACGGTGAAGCGCTAGTTGAGAAGATCCTAGACACTGCAGGCCAAAAAGGTACAGGTAAGTGGACGGGTATCAACGCACTAGACCTAGGTATCCCACTGACTCTAATCTCTGAGTCTGTATTCTCTCGTTGCCTGTCTGCACTTAAAGACCAACGTGTTGAAGCTGAAGCTTTGTTTGAGAAGACAATCACTCCAGTTGAAGGCGACAAGCAAGAGTGGGTTGATGCATTACGTCAAGCTCTACTGGCTTCTAAGATCATTTCTTACGCTCAAGGTTTCATGCTAATGCGTGAAGCGTCGAACGAAAACGGCTGGGACCTAAACTACGGTAACGTAGCGCTAATGTGGCGTGGTGGTTGTATCATCCGTTCTGCATTCCTAGGCAACATCCGTGATGCGTACGAAGCAAACCCAGACATCGCGTTCCTAGGTTCTGACGAGTACTTCAAAAACATCCTACAAGGCAGCCTAGTGGCATGGCGTAAAGTAGCAGCGAAATCTCTAGAGTCTGGTATCCCAATGCCATGTACGATTTCTGCGCTATCTTTCCTAGACGGTTACACAACTGCACGTCTACCAGCGAACCTGCTTCAAGCTCAACGTGACTACTTCGGTGCTCACACTTACGAGCGTACTGACCGTCCACGTGGTGAATTCTTCCACACAAACTGGACTGGTACAGGCGGCGACACTGCTTCTACAACTTACGACGTATAATCGTTAGTTAGAATCAGTTAAGAACCTTGTTGTTCTTATCAGCTGTAGACTAGAAAACAAAAGGATGCCGATTGGCATCCTTTTTTGTTGGTTCTGCAAGAGAGTCACGTAAAGTAAATTTAATACAACCCGTTAAGCGAGCGCAGCTTGTGGACTTTGCACATCACTGTATTGCTCTCGTATCGACATGAAGTAATCAAGGTTTTGCTTCAGCGCAGACACACACTCTGGATCAAACATCAGCCCAGTATGCGCTTCAATGTAGTCCATTACCTTAGATGCTGACCATGCGTGTTTGTAAGCTCGTTTACTCAGTAAAGCATCGAACACATCCGCTAGTGTGACAATTCTTGCCTCCAGTGGAATCGCTTCTCCAATGAGCGCATCTGGCAATCCCGAGCCATCAAACCGTTCATGATGGTGACGTACAATATTCTTGATGAACTGAACTTCTTCGCTACACATTGAGCTGTGGTGGGAAAGGGCAACCACGTCATCAATCATCTCTTCGCCATATATCGTGTGATTGTTCATGATGTTTCTTTCTTCTTCCGAAAAACGCTCAGTACTGAAGAGCACTTTGTCTGGGATTCGGTACTTACCAATATCGTGAAACGGGGCATACAAGCGAATGCGGTGAACGAATTGGTGGGTAATCTCATTGTTACTATGCGAAAGCGTACGTGCCAGCTGCTCGCTGTATTTTCCCATGCGAATCAGGTGCTCTTTGGTTTCAGGATCACGTGCGTGCCCCATGTTTAGGGCGATTGCTAATGAGGACTGAAAATGTCGCTGACGTTCGAAGAGTTGCACAAACAGGTTCGAAATAGCTTGAGTGAGGTACGCGATGTCGCTTTGTATTGTCTGTTTAGCAAAAAAGTCAGTGCATGATGCGTTGATGAAAACGAACCCGAGGTTACTCTCTTGGTAGTGGATTGGAGTGGTGTAGCTACTTTGGTGACCAAGCTCGAGTAGATGAGAGATTTGCTTAGTCGGATTCATCAAAGAGAGGTCATCAACAATTCTTGTTTCCAATGATTCAGCCAGACGACTCAAAGCAGAGTTGGGTTTGATCTCCTGTTCGATGTAGTGATGCTTGGCGTTTTGACACAGTGAATCTGAAACAAAATAATTCGATGCTTTATTTTCACTGCATAGCACCACGGATAGCCGAGATAATATGGGGTAGTGTTCACGAGCTAGCTGGAAGAGATCATCGACTATGGCGACGATGTCTTTGTCTTGGGCCGCTGCTCTACTGAAATTGGAGTAGTCAAACATGTGGCAAGCCAACCTTTAATTATAATTATGTCATTGTTTAATCGGGTTTTTTACCGTTTCGATATTCAATAAAACCATAGCACTGTGTTATTAAATTGTAATACTGCGTACTGAAAAACTTTAATGTCATCACTAAATATATGGTTTTTGCATACGGTTACCGTAGGTTTTGTTAAGTTGAACCAGTTTCATAACCTTTGGGGTGAAGGTTTGTTTGCAGAATGTGCTTAGTCTGTATAGCGAGCTAAGGTAGGGTGTTAAGTGACCAATTCGAAATTAATTTCAAAGATAAATAGGATAACGAGTATGCTTTATGCCATCATAAAGGCATAAATAAGGGCAATGGATGTAATGCCCAAGTGATTGAGCTAGAAATGGTCAGTGATGACGGTGTTCTAGAGTAAATTCAAGGCCTTTAGTTGCCTTGAAAAAGGTAATGTTATGACTGAAGAAGAAAGAATCGAACTGCAACAAAATAACCCGCTACACGGCTTAAAGCTTGAAACCATGATCACTGAATTAGTGGATCACTATGGTTGGGAAATTTTAGATGCGGCAATGCGTATGAACTGCTTTAACACTAAACCTACAGTGGCAAGCGCAGTTAAATACCTGAAGAAAACCGAATGGGCTCGTGAGAAGGTTGAAAACTTCTACCTTTACCGTTTCAAGCGCATGCCTAAAGCATCGGACATTGAATACCAGATGCCTCCGCGTTCACGTACATTCCGCCATGGGCTAGAGCCTCGTGAGCCAATGGAACTAACGGTTGAGTCTATCCACGCTTCTCAAGCTAAAGCTGCGTCTGCATTTAAAGAGCGCCGCGGCGGTAACGGTCGTAACTTTCGTCGTTAATAAGAAGGCGTCGTTAATAAGAAGGCGTCGTTAACAAGAAGGCGTCGACGATTAGTACGCCTAATTAGATAAGCGAAAAACACAAAAGGAGCCTATAAGCTCCTTTTTTAGTTTGTTCGATTTAAACCGTAAATGGCTAAGCTTCGCGGTTCTTTCTTTGATTCTTCCAAAGATCGGTGACATAAACGATCGCACTGACCAGTAAGAATAGCGCTGACACAGAAAACAGAGCGGGCATTTTTAGGATCCACGCGAATGTGGCAGCAAGAAAAGCGACAAAGCAAATGAGTCGACTTGATGACATGACATGACCGAGTTTAGTGTTCATAACGCCTCCTAATGAAGTCTCACTTTCGACAGAAGAATTATCCCACCTTTGGCAAAATAAAGGCTAAAAAACAGTCTAAATTGTTATCAAATTTGCTAATTGAAGGACTCGTCTCACACATTTTGGTCTGGCTATTTTATAAGCAATAAAATAGCGAAATCGATATGAGAAGGGTGGAGTCTTTTTGCTTTATCTTTCCAGTTACAAGCCTTGTTGACCGAATGTCTGGTTAGCTTAAAACCGAGTTGGCACAGAACTCACTTAACAGAGAATCTAGTTGGTATAAAACCTAGCTAGCATAGAAAAAATAAGCGGTGATCAAAAAGCTCGCGATGATCACTGTGGTACGAACATAGTGTTGAGGGATGCGGCGCGAGATTTTTGCTGAATAATAACCACCAACCAATGTACCCAATAATACAGCCATGCCAGACGGCCAATCAATCGAACCATTGACGATAAAAAACACGATCGCTGCGAGGGAAGCACACGCTGACACGAGCAGTTTGATGCCATTCATCACGTTGATGTTGGTGTAACCAGCCAGCGCCAGATAGCTCAATGTCACAATGCCCAAACCGGCATTAAAATACCCACCGTAGATACAGACAATCAAAAGCAATAAAGCGGAAAAGAATGCGCCTGCGCTGGTGGCGTGCTTATGTTTTGCTGTAGCTTGTTTAAGCCATTTATTAAGCGTGCCACCAAACGTGAATAGCCAAGCTGCAAACAGCAGCAGCCAAGGAACGGATTGAGTGAACAGAGCTTCTGGTGTGTGAAGTAGCAAGAAAGCCCCGATACCACCGCCAATGACACATAAAGCAATGGTCAGTTTTAGCTGCTTAGTACCAGATTGAATTTCGTGGCGCAGAGCGTAGGCTCCGCTAATGTATCCGGCACACGAAGCAAAGGTATTGGTCGCGTTGGCTGCTATTGGTGGAACGCCAGCAAACAATAGAGCAGGGAAGGTGATGAAGCTGCCGCCACCCGCAATGGAGTTAAGCACACCGCCAATCACCCCTGATAAGAATAGAATCAACCAATCCATAGTTTTAGAATCCAATACGTTAACTAACTGGTTACCTTACTTGAATTTGTTATGAATATCAGCGCCATGTGTGTTGTAAAGATAGGTTTGTGAGTTTGCTACCATCTTTAACCGCTGGTTTGAATTGAGGCTCTAAATGAAAAAAGGAGCCAATGGCTCCTTTCGTTGAGGTTTAGTGGATTCGGTAAAGCTTTACACTTCTACTGGCTTCGCTCTAAAACTCTTAAATAGTTTCACTAGAATCGGGCTAGACAGCACCAGTACCGCCAGAATAGTGAAGGTCATCGTAATAGGGCGTTCCCATAAGAAGTTCAACTCACCATCGCTGATCATCAATGCACGCCTTAAGTTCTCTTCCATCAAGCCACCCAATATGAAGCCTAACAGTAATGGTGCCAATGGGAAGTTGGCTAGCCTTAATGCTATCGCTGCCATCGCTACTAGTAGCATCACAAATACGTCCATCGTGTTGAATGACACCAAGTACACGCCAGTGATTGAGAAGAAGATAATCATTGGTAGTAGAACTGTTCTAGGTACCGCTAGCAGTTTAGAAATATAAGGGATTAAAGGCAGGTTCAAGATAACCAGTACGATGTTGCCAAAGTACATAGAGATGATGACTGACCAAAATACATCTGGGTGTTCAACGAACAAGCGAGGGCCTGGCTGAATACCGTAGGCAATCAATGCACCAAGCATAATCGCGGTTGTACCAGAGCCCGGAATACCCAGCGTTAGTAACGGAACGAATGAGCCACTTGAAGCTGCGTTGTTTGCTGATTCAGGAGCAACAAGACCACGAATGCTGCCTTTACCGAACTCTTTCTGTTTGTCTTTTGGCGCTAGGCTACGCTCCATACCGTAACTTAGGAATGCCGCAATAGTGGCTCCTGCGCCCGGTAGAACACCGGTAAAGAAACCGAGAATAGAAGAGCGGATCGAAACTGGCGCCACTTCTTTGAACTCTTCTTTGGTCACTTTCATGCTACCAATATCAGACATCTTTTGGCTTTCTTCTGCGCTGGTATCTTGCTCTGGCTTAAGAATACCCATCAAGGTTTCACCCAGTGCGAATGTTGCCATCGCTAATAATAGGAAGCTGAAGCCATCCATCAGATCCGTTAAACCAAAAGTGAAACGTTCAACACCAACCCCTTTGTCGATACCTACTGTTGATAGCATCAAACCAAGAATAGTCATCATCCACGCTTTAATTACCTGACCTGGGCCTGCAAACGCCGCTACAGCGGACAAACCTAATAGCATCAATGCAAAGTAGTCTGAAGACTGGAAGCTCAGTGACACGCTTGCCAGAGCCGGAGCTGCAATCAAAAGCATGATTGCTGAAAGCGTACCGCCAGTGAAAGAAGAGTAAGCCGCGAGAGCAAGTGCTTTACCTGCTTGACCTTTTTGAGCCATTGGGTAGCCGTCAAACGCGGTTACTACCGTTGAAGAACAACCCGGAGCATTGATTAAGATGGATGACGTTGAGCCACCAAATACAGCGCCGTAATACACACCAGCCATCAAGATTAGGCCAGAAGAAGGGTCTAGGCCGTATGTAATAGGGATCATCAACGCGATTGCTGAAATTGGACCTAACCCCGGTAGCATACCGATGAAGGTGCCAACGAAACAGCCCACGATTACCATCATGATGTTCATTGGCATCACAGCGGTAGAAAGTCCTTGTAAAATTCCGTCTAACATAATGTTATCCCTACCAAAGAGTGAAGATTAAACCAGGCTCTAGGTAGATATCTAAGCCTTGAGTTAATAAAAGAAAGAACGCGATAACGAAAGGGAACGACGCGCCAAATAAAACCGCTTTACGACGCTCACCCAGTAGGTAAAAGCCTGCAAGTAAGAAGAAGCTGGTTGCTAAAACAAAGCCAAGATAAGTCAGCCCAACACCGTACAGTGCCATTAACACCAAGAAGCCAATCAGCAGTTTCCAGTTCAGCGGCGTTGTGTCACATGTGACTTTCTTATCCGGTTGTCCCGTTATTAGCAGGATCAACGAAAGGCCAATGCCGATAAACGTCAACAGGGTAGGTAAGGTTCTTGCTGTGAAGGGTTCGTACTCGTCACCGGGAAACAAAGGAATCAGCGTGGTTTGGTAGCCGTAGCACAAGCACGCCAGCATAAAGATCATGGCTCCGATGCGATCCTTCGAAAGCAAAGATTCCTTACTCAGAAATTTGGTTGGTAAGTCCGACATATCCAACTCCATTTGGGGTGGTATAAAAAGTAAAAAAGCCGTACATGAGCGAGTTAATGAAGAATGTCTGGGATCACTAACCAAAGGTGAGCGAATTACATGACTTGGTTAAGCCACTTGCCTCTACAACGAATCAGCAAGCTTTAGCAATACACTACGAATAAACAAAGGAGTTTTAGTTAACTCATGTACGGCGAAACAGGAAAGAGTAAGAGGGCACAAAGACCCTCTCTGGTTGTTGGTTACTTCAAGAAGCCAAGCTCACGCATTAGATCGCCCATCTGTTTTTCTTGGTCTTCTAGGAAGGCGTAAAAATCTTTGTCAGCTTTGTAGTTGTCGATCCAACCGTTACGGTCACGAACCACTTGCCACTCATCGGTTTTGTACATTTTGCCAAGAGCTTCGTTCCACTCGTCGATTTTTGCTTGGCTTGTACCCGGTGCCGCGAAGAAACCACGCCAGTTAGCAAATACTGTCTCGTTGCCGTATTCAGTCAGTGTTGGGATGTTAGGCGCAGCGTCAAGACGCTTTGGAGCCGTAACAGCAAGCACTTTTACTTGGCCAGACTTAGACATCTCTAGTACTTCACCAAGGCCCGTTGAAAGTAGCTGTGTTTCGCCAGAAAGCAGTGCCGCCATCGCTTTACCGCCAGCATCGTAGGCAATGTAACGCACTTTCTTCGCATCAAAACCTTCGCCTTTGAACGCTGCCGCAACCACAAGATGGTCCATGCTGCCACGAGCTGAACCGCCAGCAATTTTCACTTTACGTGGGTTGGTTTCGAACTCTTTAACGACGTCTTCCCAAGTGTCGTACTTAGAATCCGCAGACGCGACAATTGCACCGTAATCGGCAATGGTTGCTGCTACCGGAGTTAGGTCACGGAAAGATTGTGGGAAGATACCTGTTAGTGAACGAACAACGATAGGCGTTGAGTTCACCATTAGCGTGTCTTCTTGGCGTTGTGCCGTTTCGATTAGGTGAGCAATCGCTTTACCGCCACCGCCACCAGACAGGTTTTGGAAAGAGACATTTTCTACGATGTCTGATTTCACCAATACATCACCCGTACCACGAGCTGTCATATCCCAACCGCCACCAGCGCCGCCAGGGATTAGGAAGTGGATTTTTTCTACGTCAGCAGCAAAAGTGTTGAAAGAAAAGGTTGCTGCGATGATAGAAGCCGCAAGAGTAGGTTTCAGTGCCTTGAACATGGTTCACGTTCCTTATGTAGGGGATCTCTTCAATGGAGAGAAACTTATGTTTTATTTCCAGCTACTAAACAGATGAGTAGGATATTGCTTAGCAGATGAAGCTAAAGTTAACGGTGTGTTAATGAAATGTCTGTAATGCGGCGATATTGAGAATAAAGAACATTGGATTAATATTGTTCATAAAGTTCACGGTGACGTGTTGTGCGAAGGTGAAAAAAAGAGAGCCATGACAGGCTCTCTATAAAATTTGGAATGTTTGTAACGAATTCCTTTACTTGTCAGACGGTTAATCAGATAAGGTCGATCCTTTTAAGATCTCAGTTGCCTTGTCAAAATCAAACTCTTCCAACGAAACTTCGAGTCGTTTGAATTCTGAAGGGGGTAACCCAATCTTAGCGCCATCTTCAATGTTAAGAATTATGGTGAGTGCATCGGTGTCATCATTAGCCGTCGCCTCCAATAATTGGAGGTAGAGTTGCTGATCAGTAGTCGATTGTTGCTGCTGTTCAGAGCTCTCTTCCGACTTGGTAGAATTGGTCGCTACTGAATCTTTCGATACTTCAATTTGAGACAAGGCTTGGCTTACTGATTTGCTTAGTTTAAGCGATGTGTCGATCACACTGTCTTTCAAATCGGTATCATCTGGCTGTGCTTCTAGGTTTTCACACAACGTGTGCAGTTGTTTAGCCCCCAAATTGCCAGCCACCCCTTTCAGTGTGTGAAGATAGCGTGGTGCGCTGCCGCCTGTTAGTTCGCTTTCAAGCTTATTTTTGTCAGAGTAGGCCTCGACAAATCGATGCAATAGCTTGTTATACAGTTGGTGATTATTGTTGGCTCTGATTAAGCCAAGCGTAATGTCTAGACCTTCAACTTTGGAGAGTGCTGTATTAAAGGCACTGCTGTTTGCTGACTCGTCAGAGATAGAGTTCACTGATTCTGCTTGGTGTGATATTGGATCAACAAACGCAGCAGGACGGGAAAGTGATACCCAATTCGCAAGAGTGGCAAACATTGAACCGACATCGATAGGTTTAGCAATAATGTCACTCATACCACAACCGAGCGCCTTTTCTTTGTCTCGCTCCATGACATTAGCTGTCATCGCGATGATAGGTATGTCTTGATCGTTGATCTGCTGACGGATGTACTCTGTTGCTTCATAGCCGTCCATTACTGGCATTTGGCAATCCATCAAAATACCATCGAACGGCTGTCCGTCTGCAATGGCTTGTTGGTAGAGCTCGATCGCGAGCTTGCCATTTTCAGCGACCGAAACCTGAATTTGCTGTCCTTCTAATAGCTCAGTCGCGAGTTCTTGGTTGATCTCATTGTCTTCAACTAAGAGTAACTTAGCTCCGGCTAGTTGCTGGACGTTAGCTAACTGAGTTTGTTGCTCAAGTTCACTGCGTGAGACACGATCTGAGTCGAGCCCATAGAGTGAGACAATAGAGTCATAAAGGTGAGAGGAGGTGATTGGTTTGTCTAGAATACTCGGTACTTTAAAGTTTCTTTGTTCAATCGCTTCAGCAAGCTCTTCTCGATCGTAAGCGGTCAGCATCATGATCTTAGGCATTGTGTTTAGCTGCTGCTCATTGTTGAGCTCTGCGAGTAAGTCTACGCCGTCTCGCTTAGGCATCTTCCAATCGGAGATAACCAAATCAAATGGTTTGTTCTGAGCGTCAGCGTTATGTAACTCAACAAGAGCGTCATCGACTGATGAACTTAGTGTTGGTGTTAGCTTCAACGACTCTAGAATATCACCCATGATCAAGCGTGCGCTGGAGTTGTCATCGACGACCAACACTTTCAAATCGTTAATTGATGCAGGCACCACAACTCGATGTTGCTGGATAGAATGACTGACGCGAGTGGCAATCGTAAATGAAAAGGTCGAGCCTTTGCCAAGTTCCGTTGAGACATGAATATCGCCGCCCATCAGTTGGCTCAATTCTTTACTGATGGCGAGGCCTAAGCCCGTGCCACCGTATTTTCGTGTGGTTGAGCTATCAGCCTGAGTGAACTTGTTGAATAACTTGGCGGCTTGCTCTTGCGTCATACCAATCCCACTGTCTGAGACGGCAAAGTTCAACTTGATGTCATCGCCTTGTCTTTCTGCAACCGAGATAGCGATCTTCACTTCGCCTTTCTCTGTGAATTTGACAGCATTGTTACTTAGATTAATCAATATTTGCCCAATTCTTAACGGATCCCCAATCAGGTTAGTCGGCACGTCTCTGTCGACTTGAATGAGCAGCTCTAGGTCGCGTTCTGAGGCTCGTAAGCCAACCAAGTTAGTAATATTGTCGAGTACATTCTCAAGTTGGAAGTCCACTTTCTCAATATCGAGTTTACCAGCTTCAATTTTCGAGAAATCGAGAATGTCATTGATTAGGCCGAGTAGGGTATCGGAAGAGAGCTTCACTTTATGGATGTAGTTACGCTGCGCCTTGGTTAAATCGGTTTTTAATGCCAGATAACTCATACCAATGATGGCATTCATTGGTGTACGAATTTCGTGGCTCATGTTAGCGAGGAAGTCAGATTTTGCTTGGTTTGCGGCATCGGCTTCATCTCTTGCTGTGGCTAGACTGTGTGCGAAAGTTTCTAAAGCAGAATGCGCTTTGTTAGCCAGCAAGCCCATCAACAAAATAATGACGAAGAAAATCACACCACCGATGGCTAAATGGAACGTCACGCTAGAAGAGTCTTTTACATTGACGCTTTCTGAAAGGTGACGTTGAGAGACGAAATCTCGAAACTCTAAGAAGCTCTCATCCATTGCCGTGAGTAGTTGGTGACCTCGCATTTGTGAACTGACTAACTCCATAAATTGCGATTCATAAATGCTGATATGCTCGTCAAAGGCAGTAATTTTTACGTTTGGTGCATATAAAGTAATAAGTCGTTGTGCATTGCTAGATTTGGATTGCATCTCATTAATCACATGCGACACTTTGTCGGCAATGAGCTTCTGTTCCTTTGAATTTGCGAGCAGAAAATCTCGGTTGAATCGATTTGAACGACTTAGTAGCGTGCGAATCGCCAGTAGGTCTTGCCCTATGAGCAATTGGGAAGAGAGTTCTGCTTGAGATTGAGAAACGAGATGACTCAGATCCGCGACTTGGCTCTGTTTGGTTTGATAGAGCAAGCTAACTGATCGTGAGAATTCAGAGCCACTTAGGGTGACTTGATTGATAAGGGATGCTCTTAACTTTTTCGAAGACGCCGGTATGCCTTGCAGCTGAACTAAGTTGGTGTAATAGCGATTTTTTGCCTTATCTACAACCTCTAAAAGTTGTTGTCCTTTGTCATCCAAAACCTGTTCTTGCAACTCTGAAATGAGCCGTGAAGCCTTTTGCATCTCAAGTTTGACTAACGAGTGAGTCTTTAGGTTGCCGTCGAGTAAATACTCTTTTTCAAGATTTTGTATGTTAACGGCAAGAGTGGCAAGTTGACTGGTTTCTAGTGCGACGTTGGTCAGTTCTTCGCTGTTTAGTCGTAGACCGCGAATTTTCTGATTGTTTTGATTGATCGCTTGATTATGTAGATCCCTCATCTCTCGCAATAAGTCTGTTGCGGCATTAGAGCGCTCGTCCATAAGCGTTCGAGTTGATTGGTTCAACTCAACAATGTCGACATATTGCTTGAATTGAACCAAATATTCCGTGAGAAAATTGATAGGAAGGGACGTTGCATACTGGTCGGCGTAATCATTGGCTAGACCCACGGTTTGTTCTGCTTCTTGATCAAAGTTAGAGATGACTTGTTCGCTGTAGTCGTTACTAAAAGACAACTCATAAACGCGAAGCTTATCGAGTGAGGTCAATAAGCGAGTACTGGAAGCGTATTGTTCAACGCCGATGAAGCGATCGTTGAGATTGATCCAAGCACCTACCGCGACAGAAAACACCACGATGGCTGCGACCAGAAAGGAGGTTAAGATTAATTTCGAATCAGTAGCAAATCTTGAAACAGTATTCATAAAGTGCCTGTATTGATAAAGTACCAGCGAACTTAGTGTTTTTGTTCATCAGTAAAAGAGTCTTTGATAGT
This sequence comes from Vibrio sp. 10N.261.46.A3, assembly GCF_041472995.1. NCBI lineage: Bacteria > Pseudomonadati > Pseudomonadota > Gammaproteobacteria > Vibrionales > Vibrionaceae > Vibrio > Vibrio sp. 10N.261.46.A3. The sequence continues at coordinate 58,108 of NZ_JBFRRH010000046.1, forward strand.
GAGCATTTCATCGAGCTTACTAATGAAAATAGGAACCAAGTTAGGATCAAAGTGATGGCCAGCTTGCTCTTGTATTAACTCAATCGCTTTTTCAATCGGCCAAGCTTTCTTGTATGGGCGTTCGCTGGTAAGGGCATCGAATACATCTGCTATTGCAACAATACGTGCACTTAGAGGGATGTCTTCGCCTGATAGCTTATGAGGGTAGCCGCTGCCATCCCATTTCTCATGGTGGTAAAGAGCGATCTCTTGGGCGAGTTTTAGCAATTTAGAGTCGTTGTCTCCGATAATATCCCCGCCAATCGTTACGTGTGTTTGCATGATTGCCCATTCATCCGCATCAAGCTTGCCAGGTTTACCTAATATGCAGTCAGGAATACCGATTTTGCCAATATCGTGCATCGGAGCTGCTTGGAATAACAACTCCACCCACTCTTCACTGACGTCTAACTGCTGAGCCAGAATCTTTGAGTAGTAACTCATTCTTACAACGTGCATTCCGGTTTCATTATCCTTGTATTCAGCGGCGCGGCCGAGCTTGCGGATTATCTCCAATCGACTCATGGCGAGAGCTTCCGTTCTCTGTCTTACCTTGCGAGACAGTGCCAAGTTTTGGTCATACAAGGAGATATGTGTGACAACGCGAGCTTTCACGATAGGGGGGCTGACTGGTTTAGTTATGTAATCAACAGCACCGAGTTCAAAGCCTTTCTGTTCGTCTACTACATCCGTCTTAGCTGTCACAAAGATAACGGGGATGTCAGAAGTGACAGGGTTACTTTTAAGTCGACGGCATACTTCATAACCATCCATCACAGGCATCATGATATCGAGAAGAATGAGATGAGGCTTTGGGTGAGTAGAAGCAATTTTTAGCGCTTTTTCTCCGGATGTCGCAGCCTTAATTTTAAAGTCGTCGTTCAGGATCCCTGAGAGGGTATGAATGTTGTCCGGGATGTCATCAACAACCAGAATGATCGGTTTATCTGTCGTAATTTGATTCATTTTTCGTCCCTAAAAAATTTAATCAGATTGCTATGTTTTATATTAATAAAGCGTAGTGGAATTTAGCGGAAATGCATGATTTTAGGAGGGTTAATTGTTGATTCTGGAACTTAACAAAATAATGGTACGCCTTTTTATTAATAGATATTTTATATATTAACCGTTATTTAACAAAGAATAACCAAATGGATTGTGTCGTAGTGCGATCAAGGTTGAATAGTTCAGGTTCTCGTTTGCTAACACTGAATCATTCAGAGTTACTTAGTCGTTCAAGTTACTTCCTAAATCTATCGTGGGCTTGTTATAGGGGAAAGCATGCGATGCCGAATGTCGGGCTTATCTATGATGTTTCAGTAGAACCTGATACCGACTGGGCAGATTCGCTTCATCTAACCGTTCTTCCAACATGACTGCAAGCGCGAACCAATCGTCTAGCTTGTTTGTTACTGAATCAAGCATCGCGTATCGACGTGTGTAGCTTTCAAAGCGAAGCGCAGCACGTTCAGTCCCTATTTTAGTGATGGAGCCAAAGTCGATGAGTTGGGCTTGTCCTTGTGGGTTGAGCACGATATTGGATGGCTTAAGATCTCCATGAACAAAACCAAGAGTATGGATTCGGTTGATGGCTGATTCTAAAGTGCTAAGCCATTGAGAGGGCATATCGGCATTGATATTTGAGTTGCTTTGAATTTCCAGTAGTGTGTTACCACTTAAGTGAGAAAGCACCAGGCAGTCAGTCTGATGACTATAAAAGTAATCACAATAGTTCGGCCAGGTATCTTTTTTATTAGAGTCGGAATTAGTATTTGAATACAGAAACTCAGCCTCTTGTTTTAGAAAGTGACGGTGCTTTAGCTCTTGAGCATATTTGATGGTCACCAGTCCCCAGCTAGGATGTTGGGCTCTGAAAACTCGTGGACTTAAGCGAGTGAGATTAGTGTAGCTATGAGCCTTAAACGCTTTTAGAAGCTTTTCATCTTTTACATCTCCTTTCACGTATTCTCTGTTTGAAGAGACATTATCTTCAGAAAGTTGAGCTCGCCTTGATAGGCAAGACGAGCTCGTTGGTAAAGCGTTATTAGATCCCACTTGGCAGAGAGAATCCAGAGAAGAAGCCAGGGACAAACGGGTTCGATTGGCCTTGAGTCTTGATTGTTAATTTCACCTTGCTGTCACCGTAAACAAACTCCACCTGAGTGTCTTGTGCAGACGTAAAGTTCACGTTTGGTTCGAATAAGCGGAACCAACTCCATGTGCCTTTTACGGTGTTCTGGCCAATTGTAGAGTCCTGTGCACTAAGCTGAATACCTAGCTTTTCGATAAACTTCGCATCACCTTGCCACGATTGCTGGCTCCATAACGTCGGCCCATGACGATAGGTAAAGATTGGCTTATCCGAAATGATCGAAAACTCCGTGATGTTTGGCGTCATATCGACTGCTTTTAATTGGAAATTGATCAGGATGTTCGATGGGTCGGCTAAGAATAGGGCGCTCTTTATATCGCCAGCTTTGTCCATCATTGTCCAAACCTCTGGCGTAATCGATAAGCCTGTACCCGGCAGTAATCCCGGTAAATAAGGCGCTTCGTCACTGTCTTTAACGAATCCATTTAGGCGAGTTTGAGAGAACTTGTCGACTATGCCATTCGTAACGAAGAAGGCTTTGACATCCGCCACACTGACATCCGTTTTAGACTTTCGATTGAACGGATAAAAAGAGGCCAAGCGCTGTTGATAAGGCTGATAAATTTCGTTCGACCACGCTGTGTTTAAGTAGTCGTGAGCCAGTGACATCACCGTTTCATTACTTTGGTGTACCACCTTGTTAACCAGCTCTTCAGCGACCGCTAAATGACTGTTGGATAGGCTCGATAGGGACGCAATAGGGTTACCGGCTTGCAAAGTGACGGACAGCGTATCAAAGGCAACCTTTTGCGGCTCTTTGGTTTCGTAAAACTTGTCTCCCCACTTTTTAGCGTTGATAAACGCAGTAAGCAGGTTGTCGATTGGCTTCTTACCTTGGTCGTTAGGGGATACCTGTTTTTTGTAAGCTTGGAAGCTGAGTGATATCTGGCGAGCGGATTCTTTTTTGTCAGGGTCTTGAATCGGCATACTCGCAGGATCTTGTTTCTTGTCATCCTCTACAGGGATCTCAAGCTCAACATAGGTATATTTAGCAATCGTCGAGTACAAGCTGACTAACGGGTTATTGCTTGCTTCTGACAAGCTCGTTAACGCACTTTTTAGTTGCGTAGGGTTAGCCACTTCTTTGACTTCGACATTACGAACCAAATCACGCCAATAGTTGATGTAATCATTCTGGTAAGTTTGCTTCAATTCACGACTGATTCGATGCAATTCCAGTGCGCTAGGGTAAGCCCCTGCGACGCCTTCATAAGACTGTAAAGCGGACTTCAGAGTCGGGGAATTCACCGATAAATCGAGTTGGTTAAACCCCGTCGGGGTAAAGATATACGGAACCAAGTAGCCAGCGTAACTCGGTGAAAACTGAAGCACCGAGCCGAAATTGTCACCGAGCTCACCGCGAATATCGACACGCTTAGCATAGGCCGTAGAACTCTGAATGTGTTCGTACAGCAGGGTTTCAATGCCCGTTTGCGTGATGACTTTCTTCGCGAGACTTTCTAAATCATGATTCGATTTTACTGGCGTCAGGTTACGAGCGAAGATGTCATTGAGTAGTACGTCAAGCTGAGCGATGTTGACGCTATCGGCTTCGCCTTGGTCTTGGAGCGTACGAATGTAGTAGTTCTTGAGCTCTTGGACGTTGGTTCTGTCTTTACTAAACAACAGACGATAGTTGTTTAACAGAGATAGCGTCTGAGATTGATCCTCAAGGTTTACGTACACAAACAGGTCTTTCTCTAGCGTATTCTCCATTGAAGGAATCAGGACTTGCTGTAACTCAGTGAAATAGGCCTCTTCGACTTCTTCCTTGATGCTCGGATTTGGCATAAACGGCAGGCTGTACCAAGGCTCTGGCTGCTTGTAGAGGTTATAGATACGCTGTAGTGAGAATAGGTTGGGGATATTGTCAGCCATATTCTCGATGTCATAAGGCGATGCCGATATCGCCTCTTTATAGCGCTCAAGCATGATGTCCGCTCTGGTTTCTCGTTGATTCTGGAAATCAAAATCAAACTTAATCACCAGCAACACGGCGGCGAGCAAGGCAATCCAAGATAGGGTGAAAACGACTTGGTTAACGAGCAGAGTATTCTCTTTGCGTTTGTTTACGCCGACCAGCTCATGTTCCGATAGGATCACGTGGGTCATTAGGTATTGAGCAAATAAGGTTTGGTTAACCGGGATTTGCTCGTTTTGTTGATAATGCTCGTGACCTACCGAATAAGAGACAGCACTTGCCAGTAAATCTGACTGCGCTGAACTTTGCCCATCATGCGTGAAGTAAAAACCGCGGAATTGCAGAGCATCACTAAGCTGCTCTCCTCGGTATAAACGATTGAGGAACAACCAAAGATTCTGCTTTAATAATCCAAACTGGAAAGGGGCACTGGCTATCGAGTTGCGATAATCTTGATTGAGTTGTCCGGCAAGCGCATTGCTCATATTAGCAATCAGCTCGCTGATCAAGTGATCATACTCATCGTTAAACCAGTCTGCATCGATCCCACCATGTTTAGAGTAAGGCGCAGTGGCACCAAACACTTCGTCTCTTTTGGATTCATCAAACGCTGAGAAGAACTGACAAAAGTCGCTGATGCTACCCATATTCGAGACAACATTATAAATCGGTAAGCTGACCCCAAATGCTTGATTAAAAGTCTTAATGGTCGATTTAAGCTCATCAGCTTGCTGTGTAATTTGCTCATTGTTTTCTAATAACGAGGAAACATCGGTGGTAAGCAATAAGCCATTGGCGGCTTGTCTTGGTCGCCACGCAGTTAACGACTGACATAGCGTTTTCAGGTACTCAGGGTGTTGGTCTTCTCCCATACTGATAGAAACCAAAATCGAGTGCTCGCTGACCCAAAACAGGATTGGGAATTCAATATCATTGCCGAAGTCATCGAGCTTATACGCTTCATAGCCCATTTGGGTGATGATGCTTTTGTCTTTATTCGGGTTCTGACTTAGCAGTAGATAGATTGGTTGGTCGTAACGGCTGGTTAGGCGAGTTTTACGTTTCTGCCCACTGATCATTCGCTTGAAATGACTGGCTAGTTGCTTTTGTCGCTTTTGAATCAATTCTTTATCTAATGACTCTTCTTGTGATTTTGCGCTGCGTTTGATCAGCACCCAGTAACAAATGAAGCCGATAAGCGTGGATATAATGGCGATAGTGGCCAGAGCCCACACCAAATAAGCGTTGAGAGGTGTAAGCAGAATGACGCTAGAAGCGACGGTAAAAAAGGCGACAGAGGCTAGGGCAGAAATGCCTACTGTTTTTTTTACATTGCCTGATTTGTTTGATTTGGCATCCGGCATAATCAGTTAGACTCTTCCTTGTTTAACTCGTGTGCAGAAGTGCGAACGATAATGGCGTTTATTTGGTCATTTTCGACATACCACGCCTTGGTGCTTCTCGCTTCTTCTGAGGTGTTTGTTCTTAGTATCACTCGGTAGTACTTCTTGTAAGGAGAGATAATCGGCTCATAAGCTGAAGGTGATAGGTTCTTGATGAAAGCTTCGGCGTTTTTCTTACTTGAGAAGGTAGCGAGTTGAACCAACCAATTTGCTGTACTTGGCGTAAAGTCGTTGGTTTGTGATGCTTCTATTGCGTCCACTTTGCTGGCGTGACGAGGTGGATTTACTAAGTCTTTATCATCGCTGATGAATACGATGTCTTTGATTTCGCCTGATAAGACGTAACGTTCGCTAAAGCTTGGCAAGAATGTGAAATCACGCGCTCTTTGCTCGTGGGTCTTGGTGTACCAAAACTCAGTTAAGCCAATGCTGGTGGCGATTAAACAGAAGAAAAACAGGCTAGTGATGAAGTAACGTTTACGCCTAGTCGGTTTCCTTACTTCTGGGAGTTTTACTTTAGTACGACAATGCACGCCGCTAGCCGAGCGATATTGGCTGATGGTTTGTTCTAACTGATGAACAAACGCTTTTAACTGTTCAGCGCCGCCTTCACGATATTGGCCTTTGAATCCAATATTGATAAATAGGTAGATGATCTCTAAAAGGTCTATCAGCTTGTGGGGCTGTCTTGCGGCTTTTTCTGCAACGGAGAAGAACAGTTCGCCACCGTTACGCATGCCAAACAATTCGCTCAGCAGGGTCTTATTTTCCCAACCGCGTTTTTCTCCCCATTCGGTGTAGATGATGAATTCATCAATGACTACAGCGTATAAAAAGCACAGTTTATCGATCACCGCGATAGGGTAAGTGAGCTCGGTTGCTTGAGCTTTTATGTCGTTGATGCCTTGAATAAATTGTTCACGAAAGACCGTGAGATCTTCGGGTTCAGACAGTGTGGATATCTTGAGTGTTTTAGTCAGTAAATCACTGCTGATGTTGATCAGTTGATTCTCTGCCTTATCAAAATGACGCAGAAACTCTTCTTGAGTGCTGGTGGAGTGTACAGCAATCAATTTAGAGAATGCCTGATCAGACTCTGTGTTAGCAGAGCCTTTTGATGCTTTATCGATGACCAGTGTTTCTTCGTCTAAATAATCCATAGCCATTATCTCAACGCGTATAGAACGACTTCGAGAGCAGGAATGCGCGCATCGACGTGTAGGGCAATCGCGTCACGTGTGTCTAGCATGTCTAACCAATTGCGATCCTTAGTATCCACTTCGAAATAAGCGACGCCTTGCATCGGCTTAAGCTCGCTTGGTGCAATCGGAAGCGGTGTCAATGAGATACCAGAAAGCGAGCTTCTCACTAGCTCTACGATCTTATTGTTACTGCTTAACTTGGCCGAGATTGGGAACAACTCATTAAGCTCTGTACTGCTGATGTCGGATTTAACACTTAGAACGAAGCGACGGTTATAAACGCTGCTTGGGTCTTTGATTAAGGTGCGAAGTAGACGGCGTTTCTCAAACAGTGAGATATCCCATTTGAATTCGATGACTGAATCTTGTTGAACCAGTGTGAGTAGGTTTCGTAGGCTCGAAAACAGCGGGTTAAAGTTGTCATAGAGCTTGTCATATTTTAGAGGCTGACACTCATCTGGAATTGCTGGTGTTAACGCCATGACTTGAGCTTCAAATTGTTTTAGTTTTGAATACAGTTCATGGGTCGGGTATTTGGTGTTGCTGATGGTCAACTCAAACCATGGTAGCCAGGTGTTGAGAGTTTGCAGCCATAGAAAATCTTGCATCATAGACTGAGGGCTTTTTTGACCTTGGCCAGCTTCAATGCGTTTTAAAAGGTTTTGAGCTCGGTTGCTTACCAGCGCGTGGATCTCTTTGACTCGTTCGCTGAGTAGGTTTGAAGCGCCGTAATGCAAGCAAGCAGGGATGAAGGCTCTATCAAGCATGACTTCGTCTGAGTCGCTGATTTCTAAAATCTTAGCCACTGGAATGAGGGTAAAACCAGAGGTGTCTTCTCCTGCGAATTTGAGCCCGATATTCAGTTGAGCTACATCGACTTCTACACTGGCGTTTTCGGAGGTAGAAGTATCGAATACATTGATTGAACGGGTGATGTAACGACTCTGTTCTTGACCATCTTCGCTGTAGTCATTATTGCCTTGCAAAGAGATTGGCAGAGCAAGGTAGACGATGGTTTCAATGGTGCCTTGCGGAATATCGACAACAATCTCTTGTTTGATGTTGAATTGGGTTCCATCGGGGAACACACCTGAACAGCTCGGTATAGATAGCTTACCGATCTTTAAGAGATCGTGGTTAAGCACTAGCTCAGTGATGCCAAAGAAAGGGGCAAAACCAGCCAGTGTTTCAATGTTCTGACGAATGTAGTTTTGCACATAGCGATCTTGCTGCTGAAAGTGCTGAGGGGCAATAAACATCCCTTCTTGCCACACTACTTTTTTGAAAGCGTCCACGTAAAATCCTTTTCTATTATTTTTATATATTGGCTTTTTTATTAAAAGATTTGCCACCAGCTGGAGTCAGGCTGTATCACGGCTAACTCTGCTTTCTTCCCTGTAATCGTTAACTCTAAGGTTTGCTCTGGATCGGAAGGCATAATCAAAACGGTCTTGGTTGTGCCATTCTGGTAATCCGCGAATTCGACCAGAGCTGCAATGTATTGCGTGTTTTTGTTGATGTCTAACGTCAGCTTTTGCTCTGAGTTAGGTAGTACAATCGGTAATACCTGTTTTGAAACTAAGTTTGCCGCTAATAACTGCAGGTCATTGTTGTACAAATCAATAAACGGCAGTTGTTTGAACAGCTGTTGATCCGTGAGTTGGTAAAGCCTAACCACAACTGGGTTCGCTTGGTCATCATTGTATTGGTTGACGGTCGCATCAGCTTTAACGGTCAACGAATATTGAGTGACAACAGGAGCTGGATCTGATGAAGAACATGCTGTGATCAGTAAACAAAGCGATAAGAGTATGAGCCGTTTCATTCTCTTTTCTCACTTTGCTTTTGCATGTTCTCCATAAACAACGCTTTGAATTGGCGTCTGAAATCTCCGTTGTCTTGACGGTGTTGAAAATGCTTTCGGTAAATCTTCCAATACTTTTTATCTTTATTGGTAAAAATGCCGCTACTGACATACTCACTAAATTGGCTCTCAAGCTGCTTTGGTGCGAACTCATTTAAGAACTGATCAACGGTTTGTTCTAGGGCGTCGAACAGCGCTTTTTGTTGAAGCTGAGGATTCTGTAAGTATTGTTGGTTCTTTTCGGTCAGCGTGATGAGCTTGTCGATTGACTCTTCTATACGCGTATTGTTCTCAACATTGACGGGTAGATACTCTAACTCTGCAGAAGAGAGAGTGTTGTTATCGGCGTGAGAGATTTCGTCTACTTCAATGTTCGGTATGACTTTGTCATCGTCCAAATCTTCAAACGGATCAGATGAGAAGGGGTCGTCACTCAGAACATTCTTTGAAGAGAAATTCGAGGTCTTCTGAAGGGTAGCAACTTCTGGTGAGTCATCTAAAAAGTCAGTATCGCTGTCATCAAGCTTTAAGTTAAAAGGTTCTATAAAAGTTTCATCCTGTGTGGTGTTATTGGCCGCGTTGACTTTTGGGTCACTCAATAAGCTAACCAGCAGTGTATAGCCACCAAGTTTGATGATGTCGCCGTCGGTAATGACGTACTCTTTCTCTTTTGCCAGAGACTTGTCGTTTAGTGATACGCCGTTATTACTGATGTCTTTAATCACGTAACCTCGATCTGTCGGGTAGAGCTGACAGTGAGTTCTCGAGATCCATTTTGATTGATCTGGCAGCGCAATATCACATGACGGAGAACGACCTAAGCTTCCGCCACTTTCGGGCAGATACGTCACTCTAGAGGAAACAACCTCTTCAGCAGGTACAGAAATCATGTGGACACTGATGGACAATGGCTACTCCTTGCACTTGGATATGGCTGAATTAAAACTGCCTAAGAAACCCGAATAGGTTTTAAGGAATCGATTCGAAAAATAGACCCCCATATCCTTGGTATCTAAATTCGTCGAATTGAAGTAATCGAGTGGTAAAGAGGCTTTGTTCAACTCTCTTTTAAAGACCAACTCATCTTCTAAAACAACATCAATTTCCCTTTGTTTTAAAAGTCTTAGTAATACTTTAGCATCTCGTGGCTGCTTAACGACGTTAAATCCATTACGTTTTAGCCAAAACCATTTGTTTGAGCCAAATTTGGCAGAAAAGTTAAGGTTTAACTTTGACAATTCATCAACCTTCGGCTCCACTCCTGGGCCAAAATACCAATTCAACGTCTGTTTTGCGATGGGCGCCGAGAGCGTAGCGTATTCATCACGCTCAGAAGTTTTAGTGGCGACGAAAAAGCCGTGTTGGCTACCGCTATGCACGCGCAATTGTGCGTCCGACCAAGTTGTCATAGTGAGTTGGTAAGGCTGTCCCATCATACCTAAGGCACATTTAACCTTGTCCAAAGCAATTCCTTGCATTGTCGCGTTTTCGTAGCTTTGGTAAGGCGGCCAATCTTGTGTGGTCAGCATTAGGCGAGATGGCCCAATTTTTACTTGAGCAGAGACACTCATCGACCAAAGCGTCGAGATGAGTAGGGTGACTAACGATAGTCTGATGGTAGAGGCTCTAGTTAACGTCATTAGAGTGTCCTATCACTTCAGAAATCTTCAAAATAGACACTGGCGGGTAATAGTCGAGCTTGTGTGCAGCCTCGATATTAACAATATAGGAATATTGGCTTAGTGATTCTATTGGGATGTCTGAAGCTTTTTGAGTTCCTTTCAATATGTTCTTCGCTTTGTATCCAGCGAATTGACCAACATTGTAGTAACGGCTGACAATGCCAAACAGGGCCTTATGTTTTCTTATCGGACTCTCGGTCGCCGAAAAAGTAGGTATACCTGCAGAATGTAGCCCCGATACGACTTCCCCGCCTTGGGTGATAATGTATGAATCCGGGGGTAAATAAGCCATATCGATACCATCACGTTTCATATTGTTTATCGTGATGTTAATTAAGTCGCTGTTTGACTTGGTTTTATCAATGTTTAATGGATACAACATAACACGCTTGTTATGAATTTCCGACAACTCCATCATTTTATTTGCGGTGATAATCGAATTATTTTCGTCAGCGTTATATATAACCCCAAGGCTTGAAATGTTATTGAGCTTCTCTATCGCTTTAAACTGTATTTCATGGGGTACGATGTGCGATACACCAGTGAAATTTCTGTCTGTTGAAGATAAATCGGTGATTAACTTAGAACCCACAGGGTCGGTCACGATACTGAATACAACCGGCGTCGTGTTGTTTATTCTAAACTCGCTAGGTTCTGTATAAGTTCCTAATAAATTCAATGTGATAGTGGTACCAAATGAATAAATTAGGTCGGCTTCTTTATATTCTAGAACTCGAATATGTTGTTTGAGCTGAGCTTTATCTCGGTTTGCATCAAGAACGGTAAATCTCACATCAATATGTTGGGATAAATAATCCATGAAGCCTTGTTCGGCGTCCGTTACTCCCCGCCATAATAAAAGAATGACGTGTTTTTCATCACTCTTAGCAAATGAAGATGGGGACATTAAAATAAAGCTGAGAACGAACACTATAAATCTCATGATTGAACCCCTAGCTTCTGTTTATCAGACTTCAGGAATATCGAGAAAAACACAATTAAACTAAAGGAACTCGCGAGAAGCGACGCGCCAAATATAAGAATAGTCTGGTCGTAACCGAAGATACTCAAACAAACCCCAGCCAGCATTGGCCCCGCGATATTGCCGATACGCTCTGTAAGTCTGAATATACCGATGATTTTTCCCTTCTCGATGCCCTGACCAGACAGGAGGTCGATGACCAAAGGTATTTGTGGAGAAACACAGATGCCGTGTGCGATACCAATAATGATTACGATAAGTAGCAACCCTAATGTGCCTTGGAAGAAGTAGAAGTTGAGCAACGCAAGGGATGAAAGCAAACCACCAATAAAAATGAAGGCCATTTTGTTTTTAAGCTTATCCACTAAGATCGCGCTTAATGGTGAAATTAATATGATCGCGAGGCCATACGCCATAATCACCCGTCCAGAAACAGAGCTGCTTTCGCCTAGGAATTGCAGATAGACGGGGCAGATGTAGTAGAGGAAGCCTGTCAGTACGATCTTCGCCGGTATCGCACTGAATATCGTAATTAATGCAAAATACTTATTACTTAATAGCAGCTTAAAGTCTTTCAGCTTAACGGGTTTACTCGCGTTGCTGGTAGTCGACTTTTCAAAGAACACATAGACCAGCAAGACACTCAATGTTGCCAACAGTCCTGCGAGCATAAATGTTTCTGAGTATCCAAGTTTCTCGGCGAGGATCCCGCCAATAGCGGCGCCACATAAAGAGCCAGAGAAGAATGATGATAAGAAAGTCGCCATTCCTTTGGTGCGATTAGAGTCGTTAGTGGTATCTGATACATAACCTTGTGCTGAAATAAATACGATACCGTAGCCTACAGCGGTAAAAGCTCTAGCTACCAACAAGAGTTCGAGAGATTGAATGAAAGCAGTAGCAACTAAGCCAATACAAGTGATGAGTCCACCTGTCATCAATGAATGCCTTCTGCCTACTTTATCTGACCAGTAACCTGCAAATGGCAGTGAGATAGCCCAGCACAACATGAACAGAGAAATGGGTAAGCTCGTGACTAGGTTTTCAGGGATCCAACCGGTTGTGTTTTCCAGTGAAGAGACGAACCTAGGAAAAAAGGCGAGTGAAGATGCTTCTGAGAACACCAATAAAAACAGCGGTAAACGAATGAATCGAAAGTCTTGCTTATCGATGTCTTGTGATGGTTGAGTCGGGTTTAGCTTGGTAATGGCTTGATTAGTCAGGTTGAGCAGTTTGCCAATTTCGTCGCGCGTAGAGATCTTGGCTAAGTGATTCACGATGTCGCGGTTGACCAGCATGAACACTTTCTTTACCTGATTCCAAGGCGAAATAATCATGAAGTTACACATGAACAGAATGATTTCTGCAACCACGAGGCAAGAGGCGACCAACACGGTAATCATGTCCATGACGCTTTCTTTAAGCAGGTTAATGATCAAGTTGTTGTCGGTAGTGACATTCAGTTGAATTGTGTGGCTGTTGTTGAGTGAGAATGTCGATTCGCGGATAGAAGGGTGATCGACCTGTTCTGCAGGATAACGATAGGAAGTGCCCGATTGTCCTTCAAAGTTAATCGATAGAATCTCGCTATGATGATCAACAAAGAACGCAAATTCGTTTTCTAGACCATGCAGCTTATCGGCAGGAACGCCTTTATCGAGTAGCTCTTTAATCATTTGATTTAAAGAGTCGCCAATCAGGTTGGACTTCTGTTCGAGCTTAACCTCGTAAATCTGTGAAAACTTGTCTAGAGATTGATACGAAACCCCTAGGTTAGCAATGATCGTCAACAGGATAGCAAGAGAGATGATAAACACTGGAAAGTGTTTGTTTTTCAACTTCTCAAACTTAGACAATGAGTTTGGGGATTGCAGTGCCTTGTGAGCTTGGGTGATCGTTGGCAGTAATTCATCCGAATCGGTCGCGGACTCAAATATTGCAGTTGCGCCTTTTACTCGACCGACAATGCCTTTCAATAGGTACTTCAAGGCGACAAAGGCAAACAGGCAAGAGAGTAGTATCCAAATTGCCGAATAGAGGAACTGGAGCTTGAGCAAGAAGGTTTTTTGTTGTTCTAACAGAGTTGTGGAGTAGTAGAGCTTTACTTGCCCCTCAACTAATCCAAAAGAGTTGGTGATATCGAGCGATAGCTGACGGTTATTCTCGTTGTTTTGTTCTCCGGTACCAAACAGTCGTTCTCCAGAGCTTGAGACGACAACTAAGGCGGTAATACCGTCAACGATTTTCAATCGACGATCCAGCATGCCTTGTATGTTCGATATTGCTGAGAGCGGCAAGCCTAAACTGATCGCTTGATTGATATCGTTATGTGTTTCTTCTAATACAATTTCATAGATGGAGTCGGAGGTTTCAGTGAGCCTTTTCTCGAAATTAAAGTAGTTTAGCGTTGCATTTAAGGTGATGGAAAACAGCAAAACCGCCATGATAGCAAGCATCAACTTAACCCTAAGTGACAGGTTAAGTAATGAAGGTTTGGTCAATGTTTGGCTGGCTTTGCTGTTCATAGTTAAAACCTACTTAATCGATAAATCGAAGTCAGCACTATTGTTGGTTGCGCTAACGGTGACTTGAGTAATAGGTTCGCTTCGGCTTAGCCTTCCAATACACTCTTCAGCTAATCTCGGCATCAATGAGCGGTTAATGATTTGCTCGACTGCACGGCCGCCTGTTGTTGGATCGGTGTTACGGTCAACCACGAATTGAATGAAGTCTGCGTCCCAAGTAAAGGAAGCTTGATACTGTTCAGCCAGCTTTTTCTTGATTCGATTTAGCGAGATCTCAGTGATTTTCGCTAACTCTTCATCGTTAAGTGGGTAGTAAGGGACAATGGTGGTTCGTCCTAAGAAAGCGGGTTTGAAATATTGCTGCAGATCTGGACGAATCGATTCAAGTAGCTCGTCGTTGTCGATACGGTCTGTTGTCTTCGCACACACATCACAGATAGCTTGGTCAGCTGCGTTCGACGTCATGATGATGATGGTGTTTTTGAAATCGACAGTTCGGCCTTCACTGTCTTTGATATGGCCTTTATCGAAGATTTGATAGAACAAGTCGTGTACGCCAGGGTGTGCTTTTTCCATCTCATCCAACAGTAGTACTGAGTATGGGTTACGTCGGATAGCTTCCGTCAACACACCGCCTTCACCAAAGCCGACATAGCCAGCAGGTGAGCCGAGTAGCATCGAAATCTTATGTTCCTCTTTAAACTCGGTCATGTTAATCACGGTAAGGTCGTTGCTACCTCCGTACAGTTGCTCCGCAAGTGCCATGGCGGTTTCAGTTTTACCCACACCACTCGGACCACACATCAGGAACACACCAATCGGTTTACGATTATCGGTTAACCCAGCGCGTGATATGCGAATCGCTTTTGCGAGCTCGTTTTTCGCGACATCTTGCCCAATAACTCGAGTATTAAGCTCGTCTTCTAAGGTCAGCAGCTTGGCGATTTCATCACTCATCATGTTACCAACAGGAATACCGGTCCAATTTGCAATCACTTGAGCAATGGTGTTGTCATCTACCATGGCGTAAACAAGAGGTTCTTCACCTTGCAGGTCGGCCAACTCAGTACGCAGGGTGTCGAGCTGTTTTCGCTTGTTAGCGTCGACAGCATCTTGCTCTTGTTCTTCGGTGATCTCCTGTTGAACGGATTTGATTTGGTCAACTAACTCAATCTCTTTTTCCCAACGTGTGTAATACGCTGCCAATGCTTGTTGGTTTTCTTCGATTGATTGTGTGAGCTCTTTGATCAATTCAGCGCTATTTGAGAACAACGCATCTTCTTTTTCTAACGCCGACTTCTCATTTTCTTGGTAACGAATAGTTTGCTCTAACGTTTCCAATACTTCTGGTTTCGCACCTTGTGTCAGTGCGATTCGCGCACTCGCAGTATCAAGCAGGCTAATGGCTTTGTCTGGCAGTTGGCGACTTGGCAGGTAACGGATCGATAAGTTGACCGCCGCTTCAATCGCGGATTCAGCAATAAAAGCGCCATGGTGAGCTTGTAGTGAGGCCGCTACACCACGCAGCATTTGCATTGCATCTTCTGCGTTAGGCTCTTCAATCGTCACGACTTGGAATCGACGTGTCAGGGCAGGATCTTTTTCGAAGTACTTTTTGTATTCCGCCCATGTTGTCGCGGCGATGGTTTTGAACTCACCACGTGCCAAGGCTGGTTTTAGAAGGTTGGCCGCGTCGTTTTGTCCGGCAGCGCCGCCTGCACCAATAAGGGTGTGAGCTTCATCGATAAATACAATGATGGGTACTTCTGAGCTTTTTACTTCGTTGATGACGTCTTTTAAGCGGTTTTCAAACTCACCTTTAACGCTCGCACCAGCTTGCAGTAAGCCAAGATCTAAAGAGTGGATTTGTACGCCTTGTAGAGCACTAGGGACTTCGTCGGCTGCAATTCTTAACGCTAAGCCTTCAACTACGGCGGTTTTACCTACGCCGGGTTCACCGACCATAATCGGGTTGTTTTGGCGTTTACGACACAAGATATCAATCGCTTTTCTTACTTCGGCATTACGGCCAGAAATAGGATCGATATTGCCGTCAATCGCTTGCTGAGTCAGATTCACCGTGTACTTGCTCAGTGCGTCGTTTCCTGCGGGTGTGGTATCGACAGAGCCACCGGCTGAAGGCGTTGCAGAATTACGGGCAATAGGGGTTTTCTTTATCAGGCCTTGAAGAGATTCGAGTGAAACACTGCTCAGTGTTTCTAGCTGCAGGGTGCTGACGCCTAACACGTTCTGTTGCATCAGCGCTTGAATAAGATGCAAGCTGACGATTTCGCCATGACCATAGTTTACCGATGCAATCATCCAAGCATCTTTGATTAATTCAGTTAAGCCATGGCTTAGTGTCGGCTGACCTTCGCTGCCTTTTGGAAGCATAGATATTTTTTTGGAAAGCTCATTCACTAAGGCGTCTAATGACAGCTTTTGAGATTCGCACAACGCCATTAGCTTCGGATCTTTTTGGGAAATAAGCTGAAGGATCCAGTGTTCTGTTTCTATCGCTCCAACACCTTGGTTCATCGCCGCGCCCGCAGACGCTTCCAACGCTTGCTTCAGTTCGGGAGATAGCTTTCCTACTAAGTTAGTGAGAGTTACTTGTGTCATAGTCAATTCCTTGTATCTCTATAATCTACACATTCCGTATTTATGAACTACAAAAGCAAAATCTTTACGGTTTCATTGGGGTTACGCTCAGGTGCAAGGTAGTCAATTTCACCTAAACGAGCGGCTATAGAAACCTTGCTTGATAAACGGGGTTTGGTTAAATATGAACGTTTGACGTTCAGATAAATGGCAACAGGCGTACTGTCTTTTAAATAGTGCTGAGTCAAAGACAACACAGCTTTTGCAAATTGGTCATCTTGTTGAATCTCGAGGAACTCATTTCTGTTCTTTGGGGTAACAAAAATACTCAAGTTGTTGAAATGGGCTAAACAAGTTTTGCCGACCAAAAAACCTTGCCCTAAGCGACTGTTAAAATCTCGATTAACACCGATGCGAGTTAACGAGTCGGTCGGTAATAGACGTTGTTCAAATGCCTTGCACTCCACCTCGATGGAGTAAGGGAAGAAGTCATTTAAAATCTTTTTCAGAGTCGTCAGGTTTCGGCTTTGTTGGCTTAGCAGTAGTGAATATTGGAGATACTCTTTGTGCTCTTTTCCAAGCGCAGCAAAGTGATTCAATAATGCTGTTTTCTTTGGGTTTTGCTCACTTTCAACGAGTAGCCAACGTCGAGCATTGGTTCGATAGGTGATTTCAAAGTGTCGTTGATTAAATACGTCCAGAAAATCTTGCAGCGAATGATCTTCATTGTGGATCGCGGCTAACAACTCTTCGTAAATGTAATTAGGTATCACGCCTTTAACGCCCGAAAGCGCTTGTTTTGCTAATCTGAGTTTGGCTTTGTTTCCCTTTAACGAGAAGTATTGGATCTCTTGAGGGTTGCCAGTCGGCATCGCCTCCGATTTCAATTGGATCTGTATCGGCGCGCTACTTTGGGACTGAAGCTGCTCCAATAGCCTCATTGCTTGAGAGAAGTCGTACTTTTCAGGCTGAGCGGCTAGGTCTTCGATGAAAGGCTTCATATATCCCCCTTGCAGTCTAAGCTCTGGTTATTTCCCGTTCGCAGGATTGCCGATATTCGCTGAGTTATAAGCACAATTGACTACCGTGAATCTTAGGGTACTTTTTAACGACACCATCTCGTCCGTAGATTCGGATCTTGAGTTGTATATATCGATCAAAACTACAAAACTGTTGGAAGAAGCGATTTAACACGTCGGCAAACGCCAAGTAGGGCGAGGTTGCATCGAGTGTGAGTTCAATCTCGGTTCCTGGAGAGAATACATTTTTGCCTAGAACGCGAATCGCAGACACTTGAGAGTTAAACGTGATCGAGTGAATCATTTGAATTTCAGCGCTCGATACTTGTTCTCGACTGCACAAACTCAACATATGCTTGAGGTCAGCAACCGGATTACTAGACTGTACCAGTGATGAAAAGTTGGTGTTCAGTAAGCTAATGAATTCCCAATGGATATTTTGGTCGACTTCCTTTGTAATGGGTGCCGAAGGAGGATAAATAGGCGAAAAATCGCCGGGCAAATCAATACTCTCCAGGCATTCCAAAGTACCGCTTACGCCACACGCTTGCTTGCCATTTGTACACAACAAGTGAGTACCAAGTAGCTTACTAAATTCAGCCTCTGGCGCTTCAGATAGCGAGATTGCGATGCTCATTTCACCAAAGTGATTGTGTTTACTTTGCCAGTAGTCATATTGCTGATTGTGGGTGTATTTCTCTTTAAAAAGAGGAACTAACGGTATTTCACCGTTAGGTGTGATTTCGTACACCTTCTGAATTTCGATGATTTCAATATTATTGTCACTATGCGCGTCGGCATTCACAGGAACTGAAAGGGTTCTGTGATCGTACGCAATAGGTTCGCCTGTCTGCTCAAACAAGTTAATCGCTGGCATTACGTTTAACTTGAAAACATCTTTATTGAATAGGCGGATAAATTCGGATGGCAATGACGACATGAACAAGTTAATGATGATCTCCGATTCATCAAATTGGCCTGCGTAATCTGCAAAGTTCTTAAGCCTAAAGAACTGTCGCTTCTCTTTGAAAAAGAAAAACTCGTTAATCAGTTGGTAGCCCGTGAATTGATTACCATGCTCAGGTAAAAACTTAAACTCGAGATCGCTGATTCGATTTTTAAGCTGGTGGCTATCAATGGTGACATGTCGAGCGCATTCGTTGTCTGAGATAGAAATCGCTAAGGTGTTATTGAGAAGAAGTTCGACTAGAGAGTCCGCATTGTTTTCAAACCCTTTGACGAAAAAGTCGAGGTCATTCAGTTCTAAGTGGCTGAAATGCACTTCGGGGTCGCCGGTGTTCAGTGAGATCTGAACGACCGCTGAGCTTTGATTCGCCGATTTGGGTCTATTGAAGCTAAACGGGGCGCTTAGCGCTTTGATGTTACCTAAGCTAAACGGCGCTATTTTGAGTTCATCAACCGTTCTAAATAGACATTCGTTTTTGGTGTTTGTACTTGAGAAAAGCGAACCCTTTGGCAAAGTACTTGATTCAATCGGGCCTTCTTCTGCGAGTAACTCAAGATAAGCAACGCTAGGAACGGTTTGTATATAAGAAGGATAGAGCACTCCTAGTATACCTTCGATGACTTCAGGTAACTGCTCTGATAGTTTCTTTTCTACCTTAGCATTCAATAGTGCGACGCCATCTAATAGACGAGCCATGCTAGGGTCTTCAATCTTCCCCTGATGAATATTGAGCTTCTCAGCGTGCGTCGGGTACTCCTGACCGAACTGACCTAATGAACGGCGCACAAAAGCCAGCTCTTGCTCGAAGTAACGCATAATAGGTTCAGTCATAGTTATCTTCTTCTAATGAGGTGGTTAGGTCACTTAATGCTATTTTGGAGTCAAAGATAAGGTCTTGTTCACCATGACTTGTCTTAACCTTAGCGATGATGTTGAACGACAGTGAGTTGTCACCCTCTTTGCGCTCTCCAAGCTCTACCGAGATGTCATGGAGTCGTGGCTCAAAGCTTTTTATCCACGTTTCAATACGCAGAGTCAGTTGTGTTTTTTCTAGAGTGGCACTTAGTAATTGAATATCTTCGATACCAAACTTTAAGTTCGAGCGATTGACTTCTATCAGTCGGTTATCGATATCTGTCAATGATGCCTCTGCTTCAAGTAGCTTGGTGAGATGAAACTTGATGTCTTCAATCTCCGCATCCTGATAGGGCTTTGAATCACTGATAAAGGTCTTCCAAAAACTCATTACGCCACCTCATTTAGGTCGGTGGTCAGCACAACTTCACCACTGAAGTAATCAAATTGGTATTGAGGAACAATGCGCAGAGTACAAGCGAAGCTGCCAGCTTGAGAACTCGATTCCGTCACGCTCACTTTGGCGAAGCTGAGTGGGTATTTGGATAAGGTTTCCTCATTGGCAAATGAAACGTTACTCGAGAACTTTTCAATCCAATGGGTCAAAAACAGTTCACACTCGGTAGCGTTGTTGAAGCTGCCGATCATCTCTCTTACTTGAACTTTTAGGTAATGAGCAATTCGGCAAGACATCAGTGTGGTTTGAATCTGCGTGAGCACTTTGTCATTGTCGTTTTGTCCGCACTGCCAAATTGAGTTGTTACCATTGAAGTAAAACTTATCGGTTAACGGGCTCTTCGCTAATGGGATAAAGCCGCTTTGAGCGTAGAAGTTCGACAGTTGGCCGAACAAGCTGATATCCGTCACCGGTTTTTGCAGATGGCTGTCGAAATAGTGATTGGTTGGTAGGTTAACGACGGCACCTTGCAGCTTGTCGTTCCAACGGGATTTTAGGAAGCCAAACCAGTTCACGCGGTGAAACTCTCGCATGATAGTGGTAGCCAGTACCATATTGGCTAACCCCCAAGCTCCTTGACCTTGCTCGTTGTAAATGAAGCCAGCGCGTCGATTCTTGTATGCGTCTCTCAGGCGGATTTGTGGTAGCGCCATGCCAATAAAGCGAGAGCTCGGCTTACTGCGTAAATCCTGCCACGCTTTAAAGTCGGGGCCGGAAAGGATCTTATTGATACGTTCGATATCAGATAACCAATCGGCACCGCTTTCACCAAAGAAGGTTGCTACGGGTGAAAACAACATAGGGCAGAGTGTTGCTTCGCCTAATTTGCCTAACAGTTCTACGGTAAACAGATCGTCGTAGTCGGCATCAAAATCGATGTCCATCGAGATAGGATGACTAAAGGTGATGCAACCAAAAGGGTGACCACCTAAGGTATTCAGTTCGTTATTACCGATCTTGTTATACAAGTCGCTGGATTTGGTGGAATAGGCTTGATTGACGTCGCTAGAGATCTCCGTCCAGTTCATATCGAGCAGTTTTACATGCGCTCTTTGGTAACTGACGGGTAGGGAAACAAGCTGCTGAAGGCTTAACCAGTTGCGTTCCAGTTTTTGAAACTCTGGTTCATGGAGGACTTCATCAAGCTGTAAACTGAGTTTGGAATCGATTGTTGATATAAGTGTAGATATCAATGAAATTAGTGAGGATTTAGAGCTTAAGGAGTGTTTGTCTAGCTCAGATAACAGAGATAAAGCCTCTTTCATAAAGGTATTATCTGTGTCATCTAATTGATTGAATCTGTTTTGCCATTCTGTATTTAACTTCATACAAAATTTTTGGCCGGATTGCTCCGGCCAAATCCATATTAGCCTGGAATCTTAGCAACCATTCGAACTGAGGTCGTCAATTCTTCAAGTTGTAACCAAGGTCTTAGATGAGCGACAGCTGAGTACGCGCCTGGCTTACCCGGTTGCTCGACCACTTCAATGCGAGATTCACAAAGAGGGGTTTTTGCACGTTGCTCATTACCAATGGCACCCGCGTTGGTGTATTGGTCGATCCATAGTTGTAGCTCTCGTTTGATATCCGGAGCTTCAAGATTCGAGCCTAACTTGTCGCGACCCATTACTTTCAGGTAGTGGGCGATACGGCTACTTGCCATGATGTAAGGCAAACGAGCTGAAATTGCCGCGTTTGCTGTTGCATCTGGGTCAGTGAAGGTTTTAGGCTTCTGAGTTGTTTGACCGCCGATGAACACAGCGTAGTTCGAGCTTTTGTAGTGAACCAAAGGAAGGAAACCAAGGTCAGAAAGCTCTTTCTCACGCTCATCTGTTAGGTTAACTTCTGTTGGACACTGCTGAAGTAGGTCACCCGCTTCAGACTTGTACGTTAGGTTTGGTAGGTTCTCGACCTTACCGCCGTTATCCAGACCGCGAATAGACGTACACCAACCTGAAGCCGTGTAAGCTTGAGTCATTTTAAGACCCAGATCGTACGCAGCATTAGACCAAACTAACTGATCATTGCTGGTTGGCTTAGGGTTACCATCCATATCAGTACCAAGCTCTTCATAAGCGAAGACATCAGTACTCAAACCTTTGTCACCATAAGGTAGGCGAGCAAGAGTTCGTGGTAGTGTTAGGGTTACGTAGCGAGCATCATCACTCTCACGGAATGAATTCCACGCAGCGTAAGCCGGAGAGTCGAAACCTGCAGCAACAGGCTTACCTTCAGAGAATGTTTGGAAGTCATTAAACTCGAACATCTCAGCATTGGCAGCGGCAACGAATGGTGCGTGACACGCTGCAGCAACTTCACCCATGTAGCGAAGTAGAGCAACATCTTCATCTTTCGCGCTGAACTCGTAATCACCGATGAATGTGCCGTAAGGTTCACCACCCGCGGTACCAAACTCACCTTGGTAAACCGCATTGAATAACGGGCTACGGTCAATCGCTGGTGCATCTTCAAATTGATCAAGTAGCTCTTCTTGAGTGTAATCGACCATTTTGATCTTTAGATCACGACCAAGTTCGCTCTCTTTAACAAGTTTTTGTAGACCACGCCAAGAGCCTTCAAGTTTCTGTAAATCTTTTTGTTGCATGACTTCAGATAACTGTTGAGATAGCTTTTTATCTATCTCTGAGATTGCGTTTTCAATTGTTTTTGTAACGTTCTTATCCCACGTCACGGTGCCAGAAAGAGCTTGCTCTGTAAGTACAGAAAACAGTTCTTTTGTCGTGTCTGCAGGAGTTTGAGTGGTTGCTTCAATCGCACGGTCTAGGAAGCTCAGTGAGCCTTCCGCTGCTTCCGGTTGCGCTTGATTCTCAGTTTCAGTACTCATTACTCAGCTCCTTCTTCTTTAATGCCAAGCTCATCAGAAAGAGCATTAATCGTATCTGCACTTTGTAGAACTTCTTTAAGCAGCTTTTCTAGATCGCGGGAACGATCGGCTTTAGAAAGAAGTACCTTCAGTTGATTACGGGTTTCGACGAGTTTTTTCAGCGGTTCAACCTGTTCGATAATTGCTTCAGGTTCGAAATCTTTCATCGAGTCAAACTTAAGGCTCGCTTCAAACTGGCTGTCATCACCGGCAAGTACATTGTCTACTTTTAGGGATAATTCAGGGCCAACACGCTTCATTACAGTGTCGAAGTTGTCTTTATCAACGTTATAGAAGGTACGATCTTCCACTTCTTCTTTGTCTTGCTTATGGCCTGAGTAGTCACCAATAACCCCAACAACAAAAGGGAGCTCTTTGGTTTCTACAGCGCCATTAGTCTCAACGTCATAGGTAATACTTACGCGGTTCTTACTTACGCGTTTATGTTGGGAATTTAGTGCCACGGTAACTCTCCTTGTTTAATTACTTAGCAGTTGAAGTAACTTTAGCTGTAGTCGCATCGAAGCCAACCTCAGGGCCTTTCTCGATCTTACCGCCGTCTGCTTCAATGTAGTAAGCCTTAGAAATTTCTGTGTAGGTTAGGCTGAAAGATTCGCTTGGAAGTGAACCGTCTGTGCCAGACATGTTGTAGCTAGACATACGAGCCATCTTAAGCGTTAGAATCAGATATGGATCAGCACCAGAACCTTCACGGTTTGGTTTTGTCATAACGATTTCAACAGTGCGACCTTCTGGACCCGGAGCATATAAGAAAGTGGTTAGATGAGGTGTTGCACCATCACAGCCACGAGTCATGTTGACTTCACCAAGAGCAACCATACCTTGGTCCGCATTGTTTGCATTACCTACATCGATACCAACACCACGTACTGCACTCCAAGAAACGCTATCAAGTGCAAAGAATCCATCTTTACCCCCGATCTTTTCTACCGTTGCTGCACCTTTTGGTGTCGTACCATCAATTCTCATAAAAATAGAAGCCATTACTTTCTCCTTGCTCAACGCATTAATGTGCTTTACCACTCAAAATCTTGCAGGCTGCTCGATGATGAGTTGGAAGTCGGTTCAGATGTTTGGTTTGTATCTGTCGTACTATTTGAACTATCAGGAACTGGCGATACTGCCGCTGGCTCTTCAATAGTCGGTGTTGCTACCGGAGTTCTCTCCGGAGCGGAAGTCATTACTGGAACGGACTTTCCTGACAAATCGGTTTTGTCTAGGTTGTCCATTCCTGTCATTTGATTGATTTGGGCGATGACACTTTCATTGCCAACCATTTCTTGGAGTAACTCTGGGAAGCTCATGTAGCCCCAACGAATTGAACGCTCGAGTAAGAATGCAATAGGGCTATGAGGTTCTGTTTCTTTAAAGTACTCTGCGATTTTTCTAATTTCTTGAAACGCATGATCGCGATTAACAAAGCCGTTGATGCTCGAGACGTTTTGAACAATCGTTTGAGTTTGGTTTTGAGAGGCAAGGCTGTTTAGTGCTTGGGCTTGCCCGTGACTAGCCACGCTTCCGCTACCTTTGTTTACCGGATTAATAGCCCCTGAATTTTGGCTTGTTTCAGTGGCTGGGCTCGAGTCATTTTGGGGGGCACTAGCTTGCTGTAGTGCCGAGTGTGCCGAATCGTCTTGTTGAGGTGCTTCTGTTGAATTTTGGATAACGTGGAAGTTGTCATCCAAAGGCCAAGGAGCGAATTTTTCTCCAACAAGGAAATGTATCGCTTTAATTAAGTCACGTACGTTTGTCTTAATGAAGTTGAAGCTGATTACGGTCGCACCAACAGCTTGGCATTTTTCAGCTAAGTTTTTCTCTGCAATCTCTAATTCATTAAAAATACTCGCTAGTAGATAGAGTGTTTCTGAAACACTTCCATCAAATGAGCCTAATGCTGATTCTTTTAGCTCTGCGATATTGCCTTTACGCTCTGCAGTGAGGTAATCACCAAAAGTAACGCCTGCGCAAAAATCAAGCATTTGAAAAGGAATATAAACGGAGCTTGAATCAACAGACTCACCAACGAGTTGAAGTAGGGGTTTAGTTTTAAATTCAGTGATTTCCTTTGCTTTCCCTGCATCGTCAGAAGCTTTGAGTTTAGCTTCCGGAAGCATAGGGTTTAGCGTATCCCAGAATTGGTCGATGAAAAGGTTTAAAGCCGGGATAGCATTAGCAAGGTTATGAAATGGTTGAGAAGTAAAAAGTTGGCTTGTGATGTACCAACCTAATATCTCTAAGTCTTTGGACTGTGAGGTCAGCGTTTCTTCTGAAATCTTTCTTAATTCAGCCCAGTTGTCTGTATTGGCATCGACGATTGCGGGATCAGACGATGCATCAGGCGTTTCAACCAACTGTCGAAATGAGGATTGAGCGCTATTATAAACGTTTCTCAAACTGCGATAGGCACTTCGATCTAACTTCAAATAAGAGCCTGAAGGCTCTTCATCCGAGATTGGAACAAGTAGGCGAGCGATTTCTGTCATATACATCCTGTAAAAATCTATTGTTATCCTGATCGCACCAAAGTGTCATATTTGATACATAATCCTTATATTTCGTAAATACTTGTTAACATTTATTAATTCTAGAGCTTTTTCGTGAAAAGTCTCATGCAAAATATATATTTACTCAAAACTTTGAACTTCATCTAAGAAAGTGGACCGATGTCACGGTTTTTTTGAAACCCTATGAAAAGTAAGGTATTTAGCCTCCAATCATCACAGTTGGCATACCTAGAACAATTGTACCGCCGTGGCTGGTTGTATCTCCCATGCGTGCTGCTGGTTTACTCATTATGAGCACAGTGGCACTGCCTTTGATGATGCTATCTGGAGGCCCGACACATACGCACATGTCCCCAAGCGTCGCGGCTGGCATATTGCCAATGAGAACGGTTGGTACTCCGGGCCCACTGATTGGCCCACCTACGTGAGGGATCGGCGGAACAGCGGGTGTCTGCATTGGGCAAACGTGCATGTCAGTTAATCGTGCAGCTAACGTCATCAGTAACTCCTATGCCTTACTGCCTTTGGCAAGCTCAAGGGCAATTCCAATAGATTTCTTATAGTACTCGCCGGTTTTATCCCAATTGGGCAGTGCTGCGGAGTGGTTTATCGCGCCTGCTACCGCTTTCGAATACAGAAAAGGGTCTGGGAGTACATTGGGTAAATCAGGTGCCACAATGCTGCCAGAACCATTCCAAAATACGGCTTGGGCTAACCAAGAAGGCCCGCAATTTAATTTGAGCTTATTAGAGAATAGTTCACTCTTGCGCCGTTGCTCTTCTGATGGCGATTTGACCCACGCTTTAGCTGTGGAAATACATTGCTTTTGCATTGCAGACCAGACGTCATTTCTTGCATCGAGCGTGTGCGCGCCCCACCAAATGGCCTCTCGAACCGGTAGCCCGTGAGCCAGAAACTGAACTAAATCGAAATAGAGCTCGTTTTCCAACAACGCTTCAATGGAGTCATCAATATTGAGTTCTTCATCGATCAGCGCTTGAGCTTCATCAGAGCTTGAGAACCTATCGAGTAACTGTCGGCCTGTCTGATACGGAATCTTTTTATACATGTTTTCGTTCTACCTAAATTTGTACTGCGGCGTGGTTTAAGTGCTGGCGATTTAAATTCGCTAATTCACCTTAACAATCGCACCTTTTAATTCACCCATCACGCCACCATCGAAAGTGCCTTTTAGGCCGGATTTAAACTCGGCACTTAGTGAACCTTCAGCTGAGAGGGTGGTATCGGCTTTAATCGCGACACTGAGCCCTTTAATGCTATTGGAGCTCGTTGCTTCTAGAGCCGTGGTAACGCCTGAAATCTTGTTTGCAGATGTAGCCTTGCTGGTCACGTTCATCCCTTCGAGATTGAGCGCACTGCTGGCTTTGATATCAATATTGCTAGCTTCGATACTGATTGAAGATGAAGACATGGTGATCTTACTTGAGCCAACGGTCAGCTCTATCTTGTCATCAGCTTCAAGTGAAATGGATTTGCCTTTCTCACTGATCGCTTTATCCGAGCTAAGTGTGTAGTTATCTTCTGTTGAGACGGTCACTTGCTTGGTGGTTTTCTGAATCAGCTCACCTTTGATCGTCTCCGTCAGGTTGTTCTCGACCTCTTTGGTGAAGTCTTTGGTCGCGTGCATGTACAACAGCTCATTATCTTTCTTGTCATCGAAATAGATCTCATTCGCTAAGCCACTTAATTTGGTGCTAATCCCTGTTTTTGTGGCGTTCGCCTCTTTGTAAGGTGGCGGGTTTTTACTGTTATAAACACTTCCTGTGATAATCGGTTGGTCAGGGTCGCCATCAATGAAGCTGACTAATACCTCTTGTCCGACTCTCGGAATAAACTGAGCACCGTAACCACTGCCTGCCATCATTTGAGCGACACGCACATAGCAACTTGTTTTGTCACCAGAGGCTTCGGTATCCCAATGAAATTTAATACGTACACGGCCTTGATCGTCTTGATTGATTTCACCTGCCGTACTGCCTGCGACAATCGCGCTTTGCAAACCGTGGATTTTGGCTTTGTCTCTCGGTGACGGGTAATTCGGAATTGATGTATCGAGTAGGGTAAGTTTGGTCTCACAGTGATTATCTGTGTTGTATCGAATGTGAAGTTCTGTGACCAGATAATCGCCGAGTTGAGACTTATCTAAATGGGAAGATAATGAGAACCAAGTGCCTAATTCAAATGAATCGTGTTGAGCTTCGGCTTCAACGGTTTGATAACTTTGTTCGAGCTGTTCTATTCGCCTTTTGACTAGGTTGCTAGCGAGATCTTCCATGCCACCAGTGATACCAAGGTTAGGGTAAAACTGCTTGGTCAACTTGGTGTTGTTGGCGATCTTATGGCTGGACTTCTTCTCCTTACTGCTCACCAATTTGGTTTGTGAGTAGTCGTAGCTGGTTAGCTCAATACTAGCACCATGAAATTGACCCTGTGGCATCCATTTGTTGATTAATGGATTGCTGCCTGATGGGACCTCAATCATGTCGAGTTTGCTAGCATCCGACTTTTGAAAGGGGCTCTGCGCATCTTGCAGCATCATTAGATGATCGGAATCGCTGTGTTGAAAAAAGTAGTGAACGCCTTCTTCTGCGAGCAATCGGGTTACGAAATCAAAGTCGCTTTCATCGTATTGAACGCAATATTCACGTTTAGACGAAGGCATGGTGCCCGTCTTATAAGAGCCACTGAAGCCTGCTTGGGTCAACACGTCTGAAACGATGTCTTTCGTTGATTGGTTTTGGTAAACGCGGAAAGAGTGGGTGTGCTTCAATAACCAGAACCAAGGCCTTAGAGTGACGCGGTAACTAGAGTACTGCAGGTTACCGTCCATACCCAGTAATTGAACCTGCGTAACAATACCGTTGAATACTCGCGTAGCGGTCAAATTATCGGTGTCATTAACGAAGCGGGTAATAGAGAGCTTTTGCCCCAATTGCTCATCGATGACAAAGTTTTTTGAGATAATGGTTAGTTCGATTTTAAAAGGCTTCGATAAGTACTCAGAAATAGCAAAATCGCTGACTGCATGCTCGTTGCTTTTAGAATCTTTTGCCACAATAGTGCTGGCAGAAGGGGAGAAATTATCCGTCATAGGCTCGCCTGATAATGCTCGAAGATGTTCTGACATAAGGTTATGTCGATACTAACGAACTGACTTAATGTTAAAATTTTATATCTAAATTTATAGCATAAAGTAAATAATATAATAAGCCTGACAACAAAGGCGTGAGGTGTTTCCATTTTATGAAAACTAATACCATTAAATTAATTATGGTAATTGGCAGCTGATTTATATTGTTAAATGTCATTTAAATACAATGATATTGCGACGTAGAAGGGGATATAGGGAGATCTTGAATAATATATAGAATAATGTGTTGCTAGAGATAGTATGCCGTAGTAATAATATAAATATTGCTAGCATGTTACATTTCTGGGCTAGTGGTTATTCAAGGATAGAATAATGGCAAACACAAAAATCTCGTTGCGGTTTACCGTTGGAGGGATGTTTTTACTTGCGACAGTGCTGACGGCGATCGTCGCGGTTTCACTTCAATACTACTTCAGTAAGAAAATGGCGACCGAGCATACCTTGTCGAAGTTGACCATGGTATCTCAGGATTTAAGCGATCATATCGGCAACGTCGATTCAGATGCGATAAATACCGCTCGCTTACTCTCTTCAGTACATCGCTCTATTAGTCATCAAATCTCTCGAGAAGAGTCGCGCGGGATCCTCTCAGAAGCGATAAAAGATAACCCTCTTTTTTACAGTATTTATATAGGTTCTTCTAACGAACGCTTCTTCCAAATTATCAATCTGGAATCTTCTCCTTTTGTTAGAGAAAAAATTGGTGCTGATCGCTCAGATCGCTGGGTGGTGATCGAGATAAGCGACAGGGAAGAAGGGCGGATTCGTACGACTAAGTATTACGACCTTGAATTTAACCTTAGAGACTCAAAGACTGAACCGAGCAATTACTTTCCTACGACACGGCCTTGGTATGTTTCCGCAAATACAGAGACGGTTGAGAAAACACAGCCTTATCTTTTCCAGCATCTTCAGATCACGGGACAAACTTATTCCTTAGCTTTTGAATCAAAGGCCGTTGGTGACACGCAACATGTAATTGGCATTGATATCGTGTTGTCTTCGTTAGCGAGTAAGCTATCTGCGAGCGCGTTAGGTTTAGATGAAGACAGTCAGGTTGAGTCCTTTTTGTACTCCAAATCGGGCAATATCATTGCGTCTAATCGAGACACTGAAACGAAACATGCACTCCCTCAGGCAAGTAAAATCGATTGGTCTGCTCAGCAACAAGCCGTCATTGAGAACACACCTCCTTTGTTACTCTCTAATCAAAGCGATTGGGGGCCAATGGATTTCGCGGTATCTGGACAACCACACGGTTATGCGATTGATCTTTTGAAAATGGTCAGTGAAGTGAGTGGTGTTAAGTTCGAGTTTGTTAATGGCTTTTCGTGGGCAGAGCTAACGGGCAAGTTTCATGAGGGAAGCATCGATGGTTTGCACTCTATTCAGAATTACGAAAGCAACGGAGTAAAAGGCTTATACACGGATGCAATCTACGAGTTACCTTTCTCTGTTGTGACGCGAGAAAACGCACAGATGGTCTCAAACTATGGAGATCTCAGCGGAAAAAAGGTGGCGATTTTATCTGGGTGGTCGGTTATTCCTCAACTCAGAAATGACTTCCCAAATATTGAGCTCGTAGAGTTTCCTAGTATGGAATTGGCATTTGATGCTGTTGATCGTGGTGAGAGCTTTGCAGTACTCGACGCTAAGCCTGTGTTGGAATTCTCATTGGATAAGTTTTTCCATGCAAGGCTGAAAGTTAATGAAGTACTGTTGGATCTCAAAGCTAATTACCCAAACCAATTCCACATTGTGCTGCAGAACAAACATCAACAGCTATTACCAATCCTAAATCAAGCCATTCGCGCACTCACTGATGAACAAAAAGCAGTGTTGTCACAAAAATGGTTCCATCATCATGCTCTCAACACAGGTACAACCATTCCTTACACTGAGCTTTATGAACGTACTGCAACGGCTACTACCGAAGGCGAAATGGTTAAGATTGTGCTCAATGGAGAACCTAAGCGTCTTTATCTGAAAAAGATTGAAACGGGCGAGCACTATTCTGAATATTTTGCCGTTGCGATACCGGAAGCAGAAATCTACAGCGCGGTAAACAAACGAGTTGCTACGTCTATTGGTGTGACGGTGCTTCTTATGAGCCTAACCTTGCCAGTAGCTTGGATCTTTGGTGCGCCTATTGTTCGACCGATCCGTCAACTCAAAGCTGAAACGCAAAAAATTAGGCAGCGTGATTACGACAATGTGTCTGTGCTTAATACGCGAATTAAAGAGGTATGGGAGCTGTCTGTGGCAGTGAAAGGCATGGCGGCAGAGATTAAGCAGCATGAACAGACACAAGAGGCGTTTGTGGAGTCGTTTATCAAGCTTATCGCCCAAGCTATCGATGATAAATCCGCTTATACGGCAGGGCACTGTAATCGTGTACCAGAACTAGGCTTGATGTTGGCTGACGCGGCTGAGAAATCACAGTCCGATCATTTCAAAGATTTTGAGTTTAAAAATGATGACGAACGTCGTGAGTTCAGAATTGCGGCTTGGCTTCACGATTGTGGCAAGATCACGACACCTGAACACATCGTCGATAAAGGTACGAAGCTAGAAGCGAACTACAACCGAATTCACGAGGTGAGAACTCGATTTGAAGTACTTTGGCGTGATGCGGAAATCACCGCTTTGAGAAAGCAACTTGAAGGTACGCTATCAACGCAACAGATAACCGATGAGCTTGTGGCAACCAAACAACAGCTGCAAGATGACTTTACTTTTATCGCGACATCGAACGTTGGTGGTGAATTCATGAGTGATGACAAAGTCGCTCGTATTCGCTCGATAGCTGAGACGACTTGGACACGTAACTTTGATGATCAACTTGGTTTATCGCCGGTAGAGGCGTTGAACCGAGAACCGAGTGCAAGCTTACCTGCGACAGAGCCACTGTTAAGTGATAAAGCAGAGCATATAGTGAAAAGAGATAGACCGTTAGAGTTTGACCCGAAACATCAAATCAAAATGGATGTACCTGAGCATTTATACAACCTAGGCGAAGTCTACAATCTGAGTATTGCACGCGGCACGTTGACTGCTGAAGACAGATTCAAGATAAACGAGCACATGCTTGCTACGATTAAGATGCTAGAGAACTTACCATTCCCGAAAGAACTAAGCCGTGTTCCTCAATATGCTTCGACGCATCATGAAACACTCAAAGGTACGGGATATCCAAGGAAGCTGACAGGTGATGACCTATCAATCCCAGAACGTATTCTGGTGATCTCCGATATTTTTGAGGCGTTGACCGCTGCGGATAGGCCTTATAAGAAGGCGAAGCCAATCAGTGTTGCTGTCGACATCATGTATAAAATGGCGTTGGACGAGCATCTCGATATCGAACTGTTTAGATTGTTCTTAACCAGCGGTACTCACCTGCGTTATGCAGAAGAGTATCTCAAACCGGAACAAGTTGATTTCGTTGATATCAACAAATACCTCGAACTTACTCGTCAGATAGCTTGATTAAAGGTTGGCTTGTTAGAACGGGTTCGATGAATGAAAGGCGCACATGAGTGCGCCTTTTTTATATCTGTTTATTGGTGAGCAGGTGGATAGACAAAGAGGGAGCTGCGATTGACAAGTTTGGCGATAAGTTGTCGACACATTGATTCCAAATAATTTTAGAGTAGATAAGGATTTAGTGGCTCTTACTCTGATTAAATCTATAAATAACAGATGGTTGAGTTGTTTTTAGTGTCCTTTTGGATAAGTTTTTATCGTCTATAAAAAATACTACCTTAGTCTAAATTGTCGACAATTAGCTTGATTGTCGACAATTTGATCGTGTATTTTATGTTCATGTTATGGAATTGTTGACAATTAAGGTTCGGCAATTAGAAGTGAGCAGCGTGAATATGAATACTGCGATAAAAGATCTCAGCTTAAGTACAAACACGAAAACACGTGTGAACGATAAAGAGAACACTAAATCAGAAAACCTCACTGAGTATCTCGTTGAGGCGATTGTTAACGGTGAATTACCACCGGGTAGTAAGATCTCGGAACCTGAACTGGCTAAACGCTTTGAGGTAAGCCGAGGTCCACTACGTGAAGCGATAATGCGTGTTGAAGGGCTTGGCTTGATTGAACGCATTCCTCATGTAGGGGCTCGAGTTATTACCTTTTCGGCAGACAAACTACTCGAGTTGTACGCGGTGCGAGAGGCATTGGAAGGCATGGCGGCTCGCTTAGCAGCGCGACATATCACACAAGAAGAGCTTGTCGGGCTTGAAGGGTTATTGTCGACACACTCAAAACACATCGATGAAGTCGAAGGTTCTTCTTACTTTCATCAACATGGGGATTTTGATTTTCATTACCGCATTATTAAAGCGAGTCGTAACAGCAAACTCATTTCGTTGTTGTGTGACGAGCTTTATCACTTATTACGCATGTATCGCTATCAATCGCCAAGAGCACAATCTCGACCAAAAGAGGCGCTCGACGAACACAAATACATCCTGCAAGCGATTCGTAACCGTGATGAAGAGCTGGCAGAAATGCTAATGCGAAGACACATCTCGGGAAGCCGATTGCTTATAGAACAACAAATTCAATCCAAAGATCTTGATTAACTGACGACTGGTATTTGCCAGCGGTTCTTCGCAGACGAGAGCTAAACATCAGTAGTTATAAAAGTTAGATAGAAATAAACAATTAACAGGGAGCGTCATTATGAAGTTATCAGCAGGAGCTAAGTTCCGACAAGCTGTGCAAGACAACGACCCATTGCAGATCGTCGGTACGGTGAATCCGTATTGCGCGATGATGGCAAAGAACTTGGGGCATCAGGCGATCTATTTGTCTGGTGGAGGTATCGCCAATGCGTCTTATGGGTTGCCTGATTTAGGCATCACCACATTGAACGATGTGTTGGTCGATGTTGAACGTATTACTAACGCATGTAATCTGCCATTGCTGGTGGATATCGATACGGGTTTTGGGGGCGCATTTAATATTGCACGGACCATTCGAGCTATGGAAAAAGCGGGTGCAGCTGCGATTCATATGGAAGACCAAGTTGCGCAAAAACGCTGTGGTCATCGACCAAATAAAGCGATTGTGAGCCAGCAAGAGATGGTCGATAGAGTCAAAGCGGCAACCGATGCCAGAGCCGATGACAGCTTTGTGATTATGGCGCGTACCGATGCATTAGCAGTTGAAGGCATTGATAGCGCGATTGAGCGAGCGATAGCTTGTGTTGAAGCGGGCGCGGACATGATCTTCCCTGAGGCCATGAATCAGCTCGATCAATACGTGAAGTTCTCGGCAGCGCTGAAATC
This sequence comes from Vibrio sp. 10N.261.46.A3, assembly GCF_041472995.1. Classification (NCBI taxonomy): domain Bacteria; kingdom Pseudomonadati; phylum Pseudomonadota; class Gammaproteobacteria; order Vibrionales; family Vibrionaceae; genus Vibrio; species Vibrio sp. 10N.261.46.A3. Next base: position 91,664 of record NZ_JBFRRH010000046.1, read on the forward strand.
AGCAACGGGTAAGCACGTGCCTATTCTTGCGAACATCACTGAATTTGGCCAAACACCACTCTACAACTGTAACGAGTTGGCCCAATCAAGTGTGGACATGGTGCTCTATCCGTTGAGTGCGTTCCGTGCGATGAACAAAGCGGCGGAGAATGTTTACAAGCACTTGCTAGTTGAAGGCAATCAAGAAGCTCTGTTGGATTCAATGCAAACCCGTAAGGAGCTTTACGAACACTTGAATTACCACGACTACGAGAACAAGCTTGATCAGTTGTTTTCAAGCGAAGGGTAACCTAGTTTCAATTAATCAAAAATCAACTTAATCCAATAACGTGAAATGGTTAGTCGCCATATCCAGTACCGATGATAAAGATCACCGGACACATAAACAGGCAGCACCAAAGAGTGCAGGCGGCTAACACAGAAAAGGAGTTCACCATGTCTGTATCTTTGAGTGATAAAGCAGCTGTCGAAAAGGCTTCAACAGAAAACCAACAACAAAGCGAAAAAACAGCCAGCGCACCTGCCATCGGTGGTGCTGGTCTACGTGGCCAGAGTGCGGGAACCACGGCGCTATGTACGGTCGGAAAATCAGGAACCGGCTTAACCTACCGTGGTTATGATATTACCGATCTTGCTAATCATGCTCAGTTCGAAGAAGTGGCGCATCTGTTACTAAGAGGTCATTTACCCAGTGAAAAAGAGTTAGACGATTACAAAACATTGTTGATTGGTTTGCGAGGCTTGCCTGAACCTTTGAAAGCAGCACTAGAGCTTATCCCTGCAGACGCTCATCCTATGGATGTGATGAGAACGGGGTGTTCAATGCTAGGTAATCTAGAGCAAGAGTCTGATTTTTCTGGCCAATTGTCCGCGACCGAACGAATGCTTGCGCTTTTCCCTGCGATTATTTGTTACTGGTACCGCTTTAGCCATGATGGCGTGCGCATTGATACTGAAGATCAAAGTGAAGCGTATTTGGGTGGCTACTTCTTGAAAATGCTAACGGATAAAGCACCGAGTGAACTTCATAAGAAGGTGATGCACTGCTCGCTAACCCTGTACGCCGAACATGAGTTTAATGCCTCTACTTTTGCTGCTCGTGTGTGTGCATCAACTCTGTCTGATATCCATTCGTGCGTTACAGCAGCGATTGGTACGTTGAGAGGTCCTTTACATGGCGGTGCAAATGAAGCGGCGATGGAAATGATTCAAGATTGGCAAACCGCCGATGAAGCTGAAACTAACATCATGCAGATGCTTGCTAACAAAGACAAAATCATGGGCTTCGGTCATGCCATTTATCGTGAAAGTGACCCACGAAATGCTTTAATCAAGCGTTGGTCAAAAGAGCTTGCTCAAGAGGTGGGAGATAAACAGCTTTACGCCGTTTCAGAGCGTGTTGAAGCTGTAATGAAGCGCGAGAAAGGGCTGTTCTGTAATGCGGACTTCTTCCATGCATCGGCTTACCACTTCATGGACATCCCAACCAAATTGTTTACTCCTATCTTCGTGATGAGCCGCCTTACGGGTTGGACGGCACACGTATTCGAGCAAAGAGAAAACAATCGAATTATTCGTCCAAGTGCAGACTACACCGGGCCAGAGCATCAAGACTGGCTACCAATCCATTTACGTTAGTCCTCTATATCGAGCCGACTTATATCTCGAGGTGACTTTTCTCTTCATGTGATAAGGCCTCGAGAGCCAACGAATAGCATTTAACAGATAATGGTGGATGTATGTCTGATGTAAAACTTGAAAGAAACCAAGAGCTTGATGAAAGCAAGTATCGAAAGGTTCTACTGGGAACGGGCTTAGAATATTTCGACGCTTGCGAAGCGATAGAAGCAATATCCCCAGGCGCTTACAAAACCTTGCCTTATACGTCGCGAGTGTTGGCGGAACAATTGGTAAGACGCTGTGATCCTGAAACCCTTGAAGACAGCTTAAAACAGATCATTGACCGTAAGAGCGACTTAGATTTCCCTTGGTATCCTGCTCGCGTGGTGTGTCATGACATTCTTGGTCAAACCGCTTTGGTTGATTTGGCTGGATTAAGAGACGCGATTGCCGACCAAGGCGGAGACCCTGCCAAGGTTAATCCAGTGGTCGAAACCCAGCTGATTGTTGACCACTCGTTAGCCGTGGAACATGCAGGCTTTGATAACCAAGCGTTTGATAAAAACCGAGCGATTGAAGAGCGCAGAAACGAAGACCGTTTTCACTTTATAGAATGGTGTAAAACTGCGTTTAAGAACGTGAGTGTGATTCCTGCAGGGAACGGGATCATGCACCAGATCAACTTGGAGAAGATGTCTCCGGTGATTCAATCCAAAGAGGGCATCGCGTTTCCTGATACTTGTGTCGGCACAGACAGCCATACACCGCACGTTGATGCTCTGGGCGTTATTGCGATTGGTGTGGGCGGCTTGGAAGCTGAAACTGTGATGCTCGGTCGTCCGTCAATGATGCGTTTGCCTGATATTGTCGGCGTTAAACTGACGGGTCAACGACAAGAAGGGATAACCGCAACGGATATTGTGCTTGCGATTACTGAGTTCCTTCGAAATGAGAGAGTGGTCTCAAGCTATTTGGAATTCTTCGGTGAAGGGGCTCGTGCACTGACCATTGGTGACCGCGCAACCATCTCCAACATGACGCCAGAATACGGCGCGACAGCGGGTATGTTTTACATCGATGAGCAGACCATTCAATACCTCAAGCTTACAGGGCGAGAGCCAGAACAGGTTGAATTAGTTGAACGCTACGCTAAGCAAACTGGGCTATGGGCTGACGATTTAGATTCAGCTCAATATGAGCGCGTACTTGAGTTTGATCTGTCGAAGGTTGAGCGTAATCTTGCAGGACCTTCGAACCCTCATCGTCGTTTGCCAACCAGAGAGCTGGCTGAACAAGGCATCAGTCAAACATCTTGGAAAGAGCAGCATGCTAAGCAGTACAGCGACGAGCAAATGCCCGATGGTGCCGTAATCATCGCAGCAATTACCTCTTGTACCAACACCAGCAATCCAAGAAACGTAGTCGCCGCAGCATTGGTGGCTAAGAAAGCCAATCAGCTTGGATTAGTTCGTAAGCCGTGGGTGAAAACGTCATTTGCGCCGGGTTCTAAAGTTGCCAAGCTCTATCTTGAGTCGGCAGGTTTGCTTCCTGAACTTGAACAATTAGGCTTTGGTATCGTCGGCTATGCGTGTACGACATGTAACGGAATGAGTGGGGCGTTGGATCCTAAAATCCAACAAGAGGTCATCGACCGCGACCTGTATTCAACCGCGGTGTTATCAGGGAATCGAAACTTCGATGGTCGAATCCATCCCTATGCAAAACAAGCGTTTTTAGCCTCACCGCCATTGGTGGTTGCTTACGCGTTGGCTGGCACGATTCGCTTTGATATCGAGAAAGACAGCTTAGGCACTGACAACAATGGCAAGCCAATCTACTTAAGTGATTTATGGCCGAGTGATGCCGAGATCGATGCTGTTGTCGGTGAGCATGTTAAGCCTCAGCAATTCCAACAAATCTACGTAAAAATGTTCCAGCCAGGTGATGATCAGGTAACGACTGAACCGCTTTATGACTGGCGACCTCAAAGTACCTATATTCGCAGGCCACCTTATTGGGAAGGAGCTCTTGCGGGAGAGCGAAGCCTATCTGGTATGAGGCCTTTGGCTATTCTGGGTGACAACATCACCACAGATCACTTATCTCCATCAAATGCGATTCTCGCTTCGAGCGCGGCGGGGGAATACCTCACCAAAATGGAAGTGCCGGAAGAGGATTTTAACTCTTACGCGACCCATCGAGGTGATCACTTAACCGCGCAACGAGCAACATTCGCCAACCCTAAGCTGTTTAACGAAATGGTGAAGGACGCTGGAGAAGTCGTCCAAGGTTCATTGGCAAGAGTTGAACCCGAGGGTCAAGTTACGCGAATGTGGGAAGCGATAGAAACCTACATGAACCGAAAACAGCCTTTGATTGTCGTGGCGGGTGCGGATTATGGACAAGGTTCATCGCGTGACTGGGCAGCCAAAGGTGTGCGCTTAGCGGGTGTTGAAGTGATTGTGGCTGAAGGGTTTGAACGAATTCACAGAACCAACTTGGTTGGCATGGGTGTGCTGCCTCTGCAATTCAAAGCGGGGACCAATCGCAACACCTTAGAGCTGGATGGCACTGAGCTTTACGACGTGTACGGTGACATCCAAGCAGGTTCTGATTTGGCTTTAGTGATCACTCGTAAAAACGGTGAAAAGCTTGATGTGCCAGTAACCTGCCGACTAGATACCGCAGACGAAGTGAACGTGTATAGCGCTGGTGGCGTGTTGCAACGTTTCGCCAAAGACTTTCTCGCCCAGTAGGAGCTGGTTATGAACATCAAACAGATAAAAGTACCTGCTACCTACATGCGGGGCGGAACAAGCAAAGGTGTCTTTTTCAATTTAGAAGAGTTACCTGAAGCTGCGCAAGTCGCCGGAGAAGCACGAGACGCATTGCTTCTGCGTGTGATTGGCAGCCCGGATCCTTATGGCAAGCAAACCGATGGCATGGGGGGGGCAACATCCAGTACCAGTAAAACCGTTATTGTTTCGAAAAGCAGAAAAGCCGATCACGATGTTGATTACCTCTTTGGTCAAGTGGCAATAGATAAGCCGTTCGTTGATTGGAGCGGTAACTGCGGAAACTTATCTGCAGCGGTTGGCCCATTTGCTATTTATAGTGGCCTAGTCGATTCAAACCGTATTCCAGAAAACGGAGTGGTCGAGGTGCGAGTATGGCAAGTAAACATAGAGAAAACCATCATTGTTCACGTGCCTATCGTTAATGGTGAAGTCCAAGAGTTAGGTAACTTTGAACTCGACGGTGTGACTTTCCCCGCCGCTGAGATTCAAGTCGATTTTCTAGACCCAGCCGATGCGAGTGGGTCGATGTTTCCAACAGGGAATGTTGTCGATTTCTTAGATGTTCCTGAGCTGGGTTGTATCAAAGCGACTTACATCAATGCCGGGATACCAACCATTTTTGTTGATGCTGAATCGGTTGGTTATCAAGGTACAGAGCTTCAATCGGATATTAACAGTGATTCAAAAGCCTTGGCTCTGTTTGAATCCATCCGAGCACATGGTGCAGTTGCGATGGGACTTATTGATTCCCTAGAGCAAGCTGAATCACGCCAACACACTCCTAAAGTCGCGTTTGTTGCTAAGCCTCAAGCTTACCAAGCCTCAAGTGGTAAAGCGGTTGCTGTTGAAGATACTGACCTTCTGGTGCGTGCTTTGTCTATGGGGCAATTGCACCATGCCATGATGGGTACGGCTGCGGTCGCCATTGCTTCAGCGGCCAGTGTTCCGGGTACGTTAGTTAACTTGGCAGTCGGTGAGGGTTATCGAGATTTTGTGACCTTTGGACACCCGTCAGGAACCTTAAAGGTAGGTGCGAAAGCGCTGCAGACCGAAAGTGGGTGGAGAATTGAGAGGGCGATTATGAGTCGTAGTGCCCGAGTGATCATGGAAGGTGCCATTCGTGTGCCTTTTCCCAAGTAAAGCGATTGTCGTGAACGGTTAAATGTTCACGAACACTACGCTGAGAAAAGAGTGCACCCAAGTGACACTGCTAAAAGCTAGTTGCTTGGACAAATGGATAAATCATGGAGGAGGCACTATGTCTGCTACGAATCGAATGACTAGAAAAACAGATTACATCACCGAGTATCAATGGGCGAGGGAAGACCCAAATTCGTTCTGGGAAACACAAGCACAAGCGATAGATTGGTTTGAACCACCTAAAACGATATTACAAACTGATGATAACGGAATTGAGCGTTGGTTTCCTGATGGGGTGATGAACACCTGCTGGCTCGCGCTGGATTATCATTGTGAAAATGGGCGAGGTGACAATACCGCACTGATTTACGACTCTCCAGTTACAGGAACTCAATCCTCGTACACTTACAATCAATTGCGTAACCAAGTGGCTAAAGTCGCTGGTATGTTAGCCACGCAAGGCGTTACCAAAGGCGATCGTGTGGTGATCTACATGCCGATGATTCCTGAAGCGGCAATGGCAATGTTGGCCTGTGCACGACTTGGCGCGGTGCATTCGGTGGTGTTTGGCGGATTCGCCCCTCATGAGCTTGCTGTTCGAATTGAAGATGCCGAGCCCAAGGTGTTGATTACTGCCTCCTGCGGTGTCGAGATAAACAAAGTCTTGCCATATAAGCCGATGGTTGATCGCGCGATCATGGACAGCCGATGGAAGCCTGAAAAAGTAGTGGTATTCCAAAGAGAGCAGTCTCTAGCCGAATTGAACAACGAACGCGATGTACTTTGGCAACAAGCGGTTAACGATGCTTTGCCTCACGTGTGTGTGCCCGTTCTAGCAACTGACCCACTATATATCTTGTATACATCAGGAACGACGGGTAAGCCAAAAGGCGTGGTGCGCGATAATGGTGGTCATGCGGTCGCCATGAAATACTCGATGAGCACTATCTACGATATGCCGCAAGATGGCGTGTTTTGGGCGGCTTCTGATGTCGGATGGGTAGTGGGGCATTCCTATATTGTGTATGCGCCATTGATTCATGGCTGTACGACCATTTTGTTTGAAGGCAAGCCAGTCAGAACGCCAGATCCCGGCGCATTCTGGCGTGTGTGTGAAGAATACAAGGTCGATGTATTGTTTTCTGCTCCAACGGCATTTAGAGCCATTAAGAAAGAAGATCCTGAAGGCGAGTTGCTCACCAAGTATGACTTATCATCGCTCAAGTCGATTTTTATGGCGGGAGAGCGTTTGGATCCGCCAACATTAGACTGGGTTGAATCTCATACGAGCAAACCGGTTATCGACCACTGGTGGCAAACGGAGACTGGTTGGGCTATCTCTGCGAATCCTACAGGGCTAGAGTCTTTACCTGTAAAAGCGGGTTCTTCAACCAAACCTGTTCCGGGTTACCAAGTCGAGATCCTCAATGAGTTGGGTGAAATCGCACAAACGAATCAACAAGGTTTTGTGGCTCTTAAACGCCCGTTGCCACCCGGTTGTCTACCAACAGTTTGGCGTAATCATGATCGATTTGAATCTGGCTATCTGAGCCAATTCCCGGGCTATTATGTTTCTGGGGACGGTGGCTATCTTGATGAAGATGGGTATCTATTTATCATGGGCCGTATCGACGATGTGATAAACGTAGCGGGACACCGTCTGTCGACGGGAGAAATGGAAGAAATCGTTGGCGGTCACCCTGCTATTGCAGAATGTGCGGTAGTCGGGATTCATGATGACTTAAAAGGGCAGTTACCTCTGGGTTTAGTTGTGCTGAAAGATGGCGTAAAAGTGGATGGTACAGAGTTACAAGCTGAACTTGTAGGTAAGGTTCGTAATGAGATCGGCGCTGTAGCCTGTTTTAAGCAAGCCTTGGTTGTTGAGAGACTACCTAAGACACGCTCAGGCAAAATTTTACGCAGAACCATCCGGCAGATCGCAGAAGGTGAACAATATGTGGTGCCTTCGACGATTGACGATCCTACCAGCTTAACGGAAATTGCTGAAAAGCTCGGTAAATAAGTTTTTTGCTTAGGTAATCTGATCTTCGGCTTGTTGATCTATACATAAGCCAGCGTGATGGTTTACCTAAACTCTACTTTATTCATCCGCTTATCCATTGCGTTTACTATGACCTCATTATGAATCCCACATATTGAGGTCTTTTTATGCGAGCTTACTTTTTGTTGATTGCTTTATTGGTCAGTGGTGCTGCTAGTGCCAGTATTTCAAAGGATGAAGCGAGTAGAGCGTTGTTAGAACCTTTGAGTCATCCCAAGGTATTTAAATGTGTGTCCAAGACTGGCGTCGATCTCTATCAAGCGGTTTTTGATATTGGTGTGGGATATGAAGCCGACCCGATCAACTCGAAGATGATCGTTAATTCAAGGAAAGGCCGCTACGAATATCAAATCTTAGGCGCGGTAAGGTCTGAAAGAGCCGGTGAAATTGTCGTGTTGACTCGTCATGTGGGAGACGGTGTTAAAGTTGCCGCGATGATTGATGACGAAAATGGCAAGATACTGGGGATAGGCGATAAAAATCATTATCGAGATTGCGGTGTTAGACCACCACCTAGCGCAGCAAACATGCAAAACTTTTGGTCTAAAGGCTAAGAGAGATATGTGAAAGACAAGAATTATTGAGAAAGCTCGATTGAGGCGACCTTATTGGTCGCCTTTTTTGTTGGTGAGGATAAAGCGAGCTCAAAGCTATATATCATTAATCAGTTATGTGATGGCTGAATAATACATAGCTGAACATGATGTATCGTCTAAACGTGGCTTTATTTATCTCATTAACGGTTCTGCTTAAGATGGCTCTACTCCAAACGAAGAACTAAGCGAGACTCCTATGAAATTCACTAAACCTTTTCTTTTAGCGACACTGATTGTGACTCTTTCTGGTTGCGCATCACCAGCAATGGATAACGAAAATGAGAATGCAGCACGTAATCGTGGTGCTGTAGGTGGTGCTTTACTAGGAGCAACAGCAGGCGCTCTAACTGGAGATGCGAGTTTAGCCGTGAAGGGCGCTGCATTAGGTGGCGTGACCGGTGGCGTTGCGGGTTCAATGAAAGATACGGACGATGCAAGAAACGCACAACGAACCCAAGTTACTGCTGATGGTCTAGCGAAAGACAATCGCACCGATGCAGAAAAGCGAGTTGCTGAAGTAGAGGCGGAAATTAAGCTAATTGAACTAGAACAACAACTTGCTGATCTCAAAGAAGAGAAAGAAGATAACGGTGCATAAAGCTGAAGCTACAGCAAAAGCCAGAGCAAAAACCATAGCTTCGATATTCGTTTAATTCAAAATCATTCAAACAGAATGGCCACGTAATGTGGCCGTTTTTGTATCTAAAATACACACTTCAAACAATGAATTAATTCAATAACTTGTATAGATACTCACGCCAAGTAAACTAGACTCAGTTTAGATATTAATTTGGTTTGAGAAGCGCAATAGTCATGAATGTCACCTTAAGGGCCGCAAAGCACGCGGATTTGGAACAACTTAACGAGTTAATGTTCGATCTCCACCATCACCACCACCTTGCTAGCCCAGAGCACTTTAAAACGGCAGAAGAGATTGAGCAGGAAAAAAGCATTGCACGATACTTGGATGACCCTGAATGTTTGGTTTATGTGGCATTAAAAGGTGAGCTCATTGTTGGCTTTATCTCTGGGCATTTTTGTGAGCTTATCTCAACGGTGAGTAAACCAGTGCCGATGGGAAGTGTCGATGAACTGTTTGTCTTGCCTGATTATCGAAAAGAATCGATTGCAGAAAAGTTGTTTAACAAAGTTGAAAGTACTTTTGATGATTATGGGGTTGAACAAGTCTTTGTAGAAGTTTGGGACTTTAACTCACCTGCCAAGGACTTCTATCAAAAAATGGGGTTCACACCTCACATTCAATGGATGAGGAAGGCTTTGCACAAAACGTAGACAGCGATTTTGTGCGGCTTTGATTACAATAGTTCAACTGCAACAGCAGTCTTAAATTTCTTCTATTATTTTTTAGGTAAACTCGTTGGTTATTAGATATTTATTAGTTTTCATACTGTCTCTTTTGAGTACTACTTCCGCTTGGGCAAACAACACTTTGCCCGATCATATCGCGGGCGCCTTGTGTGTAGTACGTGCAGATAACCAAATCGTGTTGGTTGATGAGTTGATCACAGGTCAATTGTCTCTACCGGGAGGCACTGTTGTTTCAGGTGAGCCGCCAGCCGTCGCTGCGCAACGTGAAACGTGGGAAGAGGCGGGTTTGTCGGTAACGGTTGGTGATGTACTGGGTTATACCGACAGTGCCGTCGTGTTTGATTGTATTTCTGACTCTGAAGTGATCAGTTACAAGGCTCGAAATGAGTTAGGCGGCTTTGAGCTGCCGATTTGGTTTGCGCCTCATTACGGCGTGGAAGTCAGCCGAGCGATGTTACTTCCTCCTACTGAGTTGCAAGATCACCAATACCGCTATCCAGAACAGTGGTCTGAGATTAACGAGCTGTTTTTATCTGCGACAGATCAACCGGTAACGTATGTGACCGAGCTGGTGGGCGCAGCACCCAAAGTCCATCAAGTTGAATTAAATTGGATTGTGTCACTTCAAAACGCGTTCGATAAGATGCCAAGCGTGTTTGCGAATACTGTGCTTTTGACTGACTTGTTGGCGAAGCCGTGGGTTTTCATTTTGATATTGCCGCTAATTGCTTGGTACTTTGGCCGTAACTTCGCGTTGAAGTTTGGCTTCACTTTGATCTCGGTTACTTTGCTTACTTTGATCGCACATCAAGGTTTTGGTTTTCCACGTCCACACGCTTACTTGCCAACATTGAAACTGGTGATGAGCAGTGGGTATAGCTTCCCAAGTCTACTGGCTGCCTTGTGGGTTAGTTTAACCTTGTTAGTCTTTTGGAAACTAAAGCGCCTCTTGGAGCAAAAAGCTATTCTGATAGTGCTCGCTGGCCTGCTGTGGATCATGCTATTTAAGTCTTATTCAGGCAGTGCGTTCTTTAGTGATGTATTAATGGGCGGTGTATTAGGCGCGTTAACGACGTGGCATATCGTGAGATTAGACGCGAAACCGGATGTTGATATTAGTGCTTTATTGAGTTCTAAAGGTGTTTGGTGGGCATTGTGCTTACTGTCGATTGTTCTCACGGTTATATGGCCACTGCCAACATTCTCATTCTGGGTGGCGATTTTGATGACGATTGCATGCCTGGTGACGTTAACAGACTCGAAACCTTTGGTTGGTCAGTTCTCATTCAAGATCGTTCTTGGAGTGATGGCGATGTTGTTAGCGGGAAATCTGCTGATTAGCTGGGCTGGAAGCTTTATCTCTTTCAGTGGTATTGCTTCATTTATTATTGAAACGTTACGTTTCCCAATATTGATTCTGTTTGGTGTGGTGGCATTTCGTCTGCCATGGAAAAGAGAGTAATCGACTCGACTAACACAAAATCAAAAAGGCTGTGCAGTGCACAGCCTTTGCCATTTCTGCAACAAGCAAAAAGTAATTCTCATTAGAACCTGCTGAGCGTTTATGAGTTGAAAATAAACTTCTCAATCGCGACTGCGACACCATGGTCGTCGTTGCTCGCTGTGATGTGATCCGCCAGTTTCTTGGTTTCTTCCATTGCGTTTTCCATTGCAATGCCAAGGCCTGCGTATTCAAGCATATGGTGATCGTTTTCAGCATCACCCATGCAGATGACTTCTTCGGCTTTAATGCCTAAGTGTTTCGCTATCGCTTCAATACCGACACCCTTGTTTGATTTCGGGTTTAGGAACTCTAAGAAGAATGGTGCACTTTGTACGATAGTAAACTGAGTCTTAAGCTCTTGTGGCAACTTGCCGATGATTTCAGTCAGCTTGCTTGGTTCAGCGACAATCATGGTCTTGATGATTTCGTGGTCATCTTCTAGTTGAGAAAAGTCGAACTCGGTTATATCTAAGCCATTAATACGCGCTTCAATACCAGTGTACTCATTGTTCTCAGGTGTGATTAAGCCGTGGATCTTGCTGAAAGCATGTACATAACCACCAAGCTGTTCAGCGAGGGCAGCAATCTCTTTTGCGGCTTTACCGTTGCTGATCTCACTGTGAATGATCTCTTTTGTCGATACGTTCTGAACCATAGAACCGTTGTAGAAGAGTACAAAGTCATCTTCACCGTTAATTGATAGCTCATCTAATTTGCTTTGCATGCCTTCTAAAGGGCGACCAGAAGCGAGAACCACTTTCACGCCTGCAGCGCGTGCTTTGGCGATCGCGTCTTTGTTCTCTTGAGATATCACTTTTTCACTGTTGAGTAATGTGCCATCCATATCAAGAGCAATCAGTTTGTACATGTTGTTCCTTACTAAAAAATTAAAAGCTAACGAAATCTATGGGCGAAAGGATAAGGGAACTTGAAAGTTCAGGCTAGGGCTTTGATCAACTCATTTATCAGTACTCATTTGTTTGACCAAAAGGGGGAAGTGCTTTAAGGTCTGCGGTTGATTAATTTCATCAAATGATTGAGCTGAGGGAAAGTTGTACAAGATTAATGAAATGTTTGAAACCATTCAGGGTGAGGGCGTGTTTACTGGCGTTCCCGCTGTTTTTGTTCGTCTGCAAATTTGCCCAGTGGGCTGTTCTTGGTGTGATACCAAGCAGACCTGGGAAGCGTTGCCAGAAGATGAAACCAGCCTTGGCGATATTATGGTTAAGACAGAAGATTCACCTACTTGGTCAGCAATCGATGCTCAAGGAATCGTGAATGAATATATCAAGCAAGGTTACACTGCTAAGCACATTGTGATTACTGGTGGTGAGCCATGCATTTATGATCTTGTTCCTCTTACTGAAGCATTTGAGCAGCACGGTTGTCGCTGTCAGATTGAGACTAGCGGAACATCAGAAGTTAAAGCCACACCGGACACGTGGGTTACGGTGTCACCGAAAGTGGCGATGAAAGCGAAACTGGAAATCTTAGATAGCGCCTTGCAACGTGCTAACGAAATTAAGCATCCAGTAGGTACAAGCAAAGACATCGAACAACTTGACGGTTTATTGGAGCGAGCAGCAGTTCCTAACGACACTGTTATCGCTCTGCAACCAATCAGCCAAAAAGACCGCGCTACTCAGCTTTGTATTGATACCTGCATTGAGCGCAATTGGCGCTTATCAATACAAACTCACAAATATTTGAGCATCGCATAGGTTGTATTTTTACTGGGCAAGATAAGTCGCTAGTAGAAGGTTCTCGTAAGGATTTAAGATGAAAAAAGCAGTGGTAGTATTCAGTGGTGGTCAAGACTCAACAACGTGTCTTGTTCAAGCATTAAAAGAGTATGATGAAGTTCATGCGATTACGTTTGATTATGGTCAGCGCCATAGACTCGAGATTGAAGTTGCAGAGTCATTGTCGAAAGAGCTTGGTGTGAAAGCGCACAAAGTGATGGATGTGACTCTGTTGAATGAACTGGCTATCAGCTCTTTGACTCGTGACGATATTCCTGTGTCTCATGAGCTGCAAGAGAATGGGCTGCCGAATTCATTCGTTCCTGGTCGTAATATTCTATTTCTGACTCTAGCGGGTATTTACGCTTACCAAATCGGTGCTGAAACCGTGATTACAGGTGTGTGTGAAACAGACTTTTCTGGTTACCCTGATTGCCGTAATGACTTTGTGAAGGCGATGAACTCTGCACTTGTACAAGGTATGGATAAGCAGCTTGATATCAAAACACCGCTAATGTGGTTAAACAAGGCTGAGACATGGGCGCTAGCAGACCAGTACTCAGCACTTGAACTTGTTAGAAACAAAACACTGACTTGTTACAACGGCATTGTTGGTGATGGCTGTGGCGATTGTCCGGCATGTGAACTACGTAAAGTTGGCCTTAACGATTACCTCGGTGATCGCGAAAGCATTATGGCTGAGTTGGTTCGCAAACAGGCTGAGAATAAATAATCTCAGGTAAATCAATCGGTTCGTTATATGCATCAATAATACAGTTTCGACCGTTGCTTTTGGCTTGATAGAGCGCTTGGTCAAGCTCTGAATACAAGTCATCAAAGTCACTTAATGCGTTTGAGGTTGCTAGATAAGCAAAACTCGCGGTCACATTAAGTGACTTTTTGCTTTCTGATAAGAAAACAGTGCTTGAAATGGCGTAGTGCAACTCTTCAACGCGTTCTCGTACCTCTGCTGGTTTAGTATCGGTTAACATGAGGACAAATTCTTCGCCGCCTAAGCGACCAAACAATTCACCATTCACTAAGTGTTTTCTAATTTGATCACTAATATGGACCAGTGCTCGATCACCAGTAGGGTGCCCATGCTCATCATTAATCTTCTTAAACTTATCGAGATCGAGCAGCACGATCACATGCTGTTTGTCCATCCCTTTACAGCGTTTCACTCTTTTGATTCTTCGAATTATCTCAGTTCGGCTATATGCTTTCGTTAAGCCATCAATTGCTGCTTTTGCGCGAACCGTTTTGTTTATCAATACCGTGAAGCTTGCAGCGCAAAGCAACAGAATAACAACGATGTTGTACATCCATCTTTGATGTTCCATTTTTTCAATTTGAACGCGGTCGAGTTTCGCCTGATGTGTCAGGAAAGAGCTTTCTAGTTCTTGTTCATATTTGGCGTGCGTTAGGCCGAGCGCTTCGAGTGCGAGTCGATTATCGATGTCTCTAGCTTCCATTTGTATTGACGAGTATCGCTGGTAGAAATAGAAAGCTTGTTGGTAATCGCCGAGTGATTGATGAATATCAGAAAGCTGCAGAAGTGACTGCGCGATGTATTTGTGCCTTGTGACCTGTTCTGCTAATTCTAGCGCTTGTTGAGCATAGTTGAGCGCTTCAGTTGGCAGTTTCTGTTCTTCGAACATATCGCTGATCGCCAAGTAAGCATTGATGCGAATGACATCATTGCTCAGTTCGCTCGAAGCTGAAAGAGACTCGATTAGGTAGGCTCTCGCCACATCATAGCTTTTTGTTTGAGTGTACGCTTTTCCTAAGCCAAGATTTGTTAGTGCGATACCGTAGCTATGCGACGTTGCGCTCAGCAGTGTTATTGCTGTCTGAAAGTGGTGAATTGCTAGGTCACTTTGGTCTTGGTTAAGGTAGAGATCCGCAAGGCTGTGATGCACTTGTGCTTTCATTAAATCTGAAGCGTTTGCTCTGAGAATGAGAGCTTGCTCTAGATACTCCGCCGATTTTTCATATTGCTTTAATTCTTTGAGCAAGTTACCCACATCGTTGTAAACCCCTGAAATATCATGTCCTTGTGGAAACACATTTATTAGTGATAGGTAGGTATCTAGTGCTGCTTGATAGTCACTGCGGAAATGGTGATTGTTCGCGATGACTCGATAAGTCCCGAATTTTGGTAATACAGGGTCAGCGATGTCATGTAAATCTGACTGAAGCGCAGAGCAGTAATAGTTCGCTTGATGGTATTTAGCTTGCTCGTTAAGCGATCGGCATAGCTGGTATTTTAGTAAGGCTTTTCCAGTTAAATCACCACGAGATTGCATTTTCGCTAAAAGTGTTAGAAAACCTTGTTGTGCTTGTTCATATTGGCTTTTACCGTCTTTCATCAGAGCAGAAATAAACGCTGTTTCTATCGCTTGGTAGTCGCTGTCGTTTGAAGCGATTCCGTAAAACGGCTGATCTCGGTGGCTCATGTATTGATACAGAAGAGACGCAAGGTAAAGCTTATCTCCGTAAACCGTTGACCCGATGTAGCGTGTTTGCAGCATGTTTAATGCGCGCTCAGGAGAGTGGTTTAAAGTAGAGAGGTAAAGCGAGTTCCAATCAGCATTTGGAGTCGAGCTTAAATTGGAGGTATAGACCGGTGAATTGTGGTCACGATCTGATGTTGATACTTGGCTATAAGAACAAAAGCTAGTGAATAGTAGAAAGGTAACAAAAACGAAGTGATTCACAAGAGACGATCAATCAGATAAAGAACGATATTCTATTATTAGTTTGATGTTGCTTCAAATTTTGAATGGTGCGGCTACGAGGTTATGCGAGGTAGGTCTCTAATTTATTGATACTAATCAGGGGTATATCGGTCACACGATTCGCGCGACCGATATCGGAAATTAGATGTATAATTTCGCTAGGTCAGAAGGCTCAAGTTCTTTGCCTTCTAATGTTGCATTCCAGTTAGTACCAACAAGAACGCCGTCTTCAGCAAGAGTCAGTAACCAATCTTCTACAAAGATATCTAGTGGAATTTCTAATACTTCGAAGTCAGCCCACTCTTCAACGTTGTGAGTTTGAGCATCTTCTTTTGAAGACCAGAATGGCATCACTTCGCTGTTTTCGAATTCACTTGAGTCACATGCTAGCCAACCTTCTTCGTTGCGAAGGCCCCATACCAGTTTAGTTTCTTGTGTTTCAGAAACGAAAAGTTCTAGATTTGCTTGAGTATCAGCTGTTAGTTTGCTCATGGATTAATTCTCTATGTTGATAACGTGGCAAGATTAACATTATAGACGGCTTAGGTATATGCTATTCAAGGAATTATCACCATACTGAAACGTTAACTTAAGATAACGTTTCAGTACGGTATAAGCAGGGTACGCCTACTTTTTAATTTTGGTGAAGATGTGCCATTCTTCTTTGATATTACCCTTAAATCCAACAACGGAAGCAACAACTTTTCGATGCAGTGCGTGATTGATTTGAGTGTCATCGCTGCTGAATTCAGAATCACCATGACCGACGATGTTGACTCTAGATGGCTGAATACCGTTGCTGATTAGCGCACGTCTTACATGCGACGCACGTTCCTTCGAAAGCTTTAGGTTGTGTGCCGCGTTACCTACTTTACTGGCATAACCTTGCAATTCAATGCTGGTACTCTCGTAGCGTTTCAAAAACGCAGCCATTTGGCGTATCTGCCCTAGGAAGACAGGGTTTATTTCCGTGGAATTATTAGCGAAGAGTATATGCAGCTCTTTCTTTTCCGATGACTCGAAATATGAGCCACAACCGTCATTATCGATCTCGGCACCAATTTGTGTATCGGGACATAAATCTCGCGCGTTGATTACACCGTCATTGTCATCATCTTGAAGATCGTAAATTTGAGTGACCGGCGGAAGAGCGCGATATTCGAATTCATCTTCGCTGTTTTCAGCTAAAGCATTGGCAGATACAACCATGAAGCAAAGCGATAATACTGTGTTGGTAAGCTTCATTAATATTCCACCTTTTCATTCCATTCTTCTGGGATCTCAACTCGTAAACCGATGAGTAGGTTACCAGTTGCGTTCATTACGCGATATTTTGCGTATTGCTCGTCATACTTAGCATCCAAATAGCCTTTACGAGCTTCGAATAATTCATTCTCGGTGTTAAGCAAGTCGAGAAGGGTACGTTTACCGATGCGGTATTGTTTCTCATATGAGATAACCGTGTCTGATGCCGAGTCTACGTGGTCAGATAGAAACTCTTTTTGCTGAACCGTTAAATCAAGTGCGCTCCATGAAAGACGCAGGCTCTCCTCAACATTGCGATAAGTGCTTTCGCGAAGGTCTTTGGCTTTGTTGAGTTGGTAGGCTGCACTTTCTGCACGGTCTTGATCCGAACCACCATTGTAAAGGTTGTATCTTAAACGAACCATGGCAGAAAACTCATCGCTGCTGCCTTCTGTACCACCAGCGTCATCACGCCAAGTTTGAGCGGCTTCAAAAGAAACAGTCGGGTAGTTAGTGCTTTTGGATTGCTTGTATTGGAACTTCGCTGAGTCAACATCGGCTTGTGCAATCTTAATGACTGGGTGCTGGTTAAACGCTTTTGCCAACGCACCATCAACGGTATAAGGAATCGCGCCCACATCTGCGCGAGGGAAGGTTAACCCTAACGGAGATTGACCAACAATTCTTTTAAACTGTGTATGTGTATCAAACAGGTTGTTTTGAGCAGCTAGCAAGTTCCCGTGCGCTTTCGCAATACGAGCTTCAACTTGTGACATATCTGCGGTTGAACCAATACCTGATTCCACGCGCTTACGAATATCGCTATATATCTCTTTGTGCGTCGCTAAGTTACTTTCCGAAAGAGAAAGCACTTCATAGGCTTTCACTGCATCAAGATAAACCTTTGTGACTTCTAAAGCGATGTCTTGCGCGTTAGATAGTAGCTGATAGCGCACAGACTCTGCATCAGCGGCAGTACGGTCGATATCATTGGATGTATTAGCACCATCCCATATCAACTGGGTCAAGGTGATCGTTGCTTCTTTTCTCGTCAGATCGGTTGTGTCTTGGTTGGTTACAAGATCAGTATGTTCATAACCAATCCCACCATCTAAGTCTATACTTGGTCGATAAGCACCACCAGAAGCGTCGTTAAGATAACGCTTACTGATATATTCGTTATAAGCACTTTTGATTTCAGGGTTACTTTCTAAAGTAAACGCAACGGCTTGCTCTAAGGTTTGTGCTGTTGTCGGCAAACTTAGCGCTATAGCTAACCCTAATGTTGTCGTTTGAATGTAATTCAATTTCCATCTCTCCAAATTGGACTGCATCTAAACCTACGCTTTTTAATGTGCTAGATACGAAATTTAGATGAACCGCCAAAAATATAACGTTCGCTCGAGAAGCTACCGTAAATGGTTGTAAGGTTGTTAACAGCTTACTGTGCGCTTTATGATGATTTTAAGAGCGTCAATTTTACGTTTTTAGCTGTATTATTTTTCGCAAACACAATAACTTATATTGATAGTGTGAGCACTTTCATTATTGTGTGATGTGATCAGCGTCATTACCTTGGCACTCGGTTTGTTAAATACTAGATTCATAACTAGGAATGATGTGACGTTAAATGTTATATTTTAAAGAATTATATAAATAAAATGTCACAAAATTGACGTGGCAAGCGAAAATTGGTTTTAGGGGTTGATATGGACATTACAGCATTGAATTTGACTGGTGCACTTGCATTGGGTCAGCGCATTGTTATTTCAGTGGATGGCACGGTTAGAGTACTTGAAGACGGAGAGCCTCTTCAGGCTGGAGATGTAACTCTTGAATCTCAAAATACACCTAATGAACCTCAGGTAACAGTTAAGCGTTTTTCACCTGAAGATGGTGAAGTTGAACTAGACCAAGATATCGCAAATATCTTTGCCGCATTAGAAGAAGGCCAAGACCCTACAGAGTTAGGAGATGAGTTCGCTACCGCTGCTGGTCAAAATGGTTCTAGCTTAGCAACTAGTGGGACTGTAGAACGAGACGGTGAAGAAACGACCCCAGGAACCGAATTTATAACAACGGGATTTGAAGCGCTGGGCATGTCTCGTACTCAAAGCTTAAGCCTGCTAGAGCAATTCCGATTCGCACAACAAGAGCCAATTTTTGTAGACCTTTCTTTTAGCGCGCTTGAAGATGCAGTAAGTGCATCTGTTCCAGAAGATACTTTGTTAAACGGACAGTTAACTGCGACCGATGCAAATAATGACCTTCTTACCTTCTTAGTTGAATCAGGCCCTTCTAACGGTAGCCTCACCCTAAATGAAGATGGATCTTGGCAATACACTCCAGATGCAAACTATAACGGCCAAGATAGCTTCCAAGTTATCGTGACAGACGAAACTGGTCTGACAGACACGCTAACTGTCACAATTGATGTTACGCCAGTGAATGATGCGCCAGTAGCAGAGCCTGAGGACCGTTCCTTATTAGAAGACCAGGTTATTAGCGGTAGCATCAATGCTACGGATGTAGATCAACCTGTAGGTGAACCACTAGTGTTTACTACGGACACCTTAGTTGAAGGTCTAACTTTAAACGAAGACGGTAGTTATGAATTCGATGCGTCTTCTTATGGTTATCTATCCGAAGGTGAAGAACTGAAGATTGAAGTACCAGTCACAGTAACTGATGACCAAGGTGCAACTGATACAACAACGCTAACTATCACAGTCACAGGCACTAATGACCTTCCAATCGCAAACGCCGACACTGGTGCAGTGGAAGAGAACAGCACCGTAACCGTTGATGTACTGGCTAACGACACCGATTTAGATGATGGTGCGACCTTTACCTTAGACAGTGTGAGCTCAGATAAAGGTCTGGTGACCATCGTCGATAACAAACTTGTGTTTGAAGCGACTGGCGAAGATTTTGATCACCTGCCAGCCGGTGTAACAGAGCAAGTCGTGGTGACGTACACGATGAGCGATGAAAGTGGCGAGCCGATCACATCGACCGCGACTATTACTGTCACCGGTACTAATGACAAAGCGGTCATCACTGTGAGTGATCCGCAGAATGCTGACATTGTTGAGTTGGGTATTGATGCTCAAGGTGATGAGATTGGTAATAGTTATGCAGAAGGTCAGCTGAGCGTTGTAGATGCCGATCAAGGTCAAGAGAGCTTTAACGAGGTAGATAGCGGAAAATTGCAAGGTAAGTACGGCATATTTACCTTTGATGAATCAACTGGCGATTGGAGTTACACGCTGAATGATTCTAAAGCTAATAAGTTAGACCAAGGTGACACGTACACAGAAACTTTAGTGGTTAAATCTGCGGATGGTCAGACGAAGCATGAAATCATGGTTGAAGTAAAAGGCAGCAACGATGCGCCAACCGTGGGTGATGCACTGACGAAGACCACCCATGAAGATGCACCAGAGCAAACCTTGAACCTGCTTAAAGGCGCAGACGACGTGGACGCGGATGCGACCTTGTCGATTGCTGACCTAGACACCTTGCCAACAGGATTGTCGTTGGCTGCGGATGGTTACACGCTTGTGATTGACCCCAGTGCCTTTAACTATCTGGCCGAGGGTGAGAGCGAACAGATTGTTCTCAATTACAACGTCGTGGATGGCTTAGGCGGCGTCACACCACAAACGGCGACCATTACAGTGAATGGCCGTAACGACGGTCCAGTAGCGATTGATGACACATATGAAACTCATAGTGAGACGCTGCTCTTCTCTGAGTCCTTTGAAAACATGACAAACACAGGTCGTTGGACTGTAGTAACTGGCGACGAACTAGATGATTGGGAAGCAACAAATGGTTTAGAGATTCAGCGTGACGGTCTCATAGCTGAAGCGACAGACGGTGATTACCTCGCTGAGCTTGATGCTCATCAAAATACCGCGATCACAACAAGTATTAATACGTCAGACCAAGATAGCGTGCGTGTTGAATTTGATTACAACCCTCGACGAGACGGTAATTCATCTTCTGACATGACGTTTAAAGTCGGTGACACGTTAGTTACTGTTCACGCCGATGGAACTCTATCGGGTGTCGACGGACTTAATGTCCAAATAGGGCAACCTGACGCAAATGGTTGGTATAAGATCACGGCTGAGTTCGAAGTCCAAGGGGACGTTACGGACCTTACATTTGCAGGTGCTGGAGCTTCAGATAGCTATGGTGCGTTGTTAGATAACATTACAGTGACAGGTATTAATCAATCTAAACTTGTTACTGCTGAAGACACGTCTATCACGATTTCTTTTGATGAGTTGTTGGCGAATGATACTGACATTGATGGTGATGAGCTCTCAATTGTTGTCGGTTCAATTACCTCCGCGGCTAATGGTGAACTGTTTGTCGACTACACAGACAATACAATTACATTCACACCGGATACCGACTATAACGGTGAGGCAACTTTTAAATATAAAGTGACCGATGGGAACGGTGGGGAAGATGAAGCAGAAGTTACGCTTAATATCACTCCTGTGAACGATGCACCAGTGCTGACAGGCGATCTGTTGGGTGAAGTGGATGAAGAAGGCAGCTATACCATTACGGCTGAGGATCTGGGCTACACGGACGTTGATGATACTGTCACAGGTGTGAACTTCACTGTCGGCAACGCGAGCAACGGCACAATTTTAGTCGGCGGTGTTCCGTCGAACCATTTCACTGTGGCGCAGTTGGCGGCGGGTGAAGTGACGTTCAAACATGACGGCAGCGAAACCAAGTCGGCGTCGTTCGATGTGAATGTTGAAGACGGCAACGAAGATGGTAGCACACCGGTAGACAGCACTTTCAACTTGACGGTGACGCCAGTCAACGACACGTTCGTTGATGCTGATGAAAGCATCAGTGTTACAGAAGACAGCATTGACAACACAGGCAATGTACTCACGGGCACCTCAAGCCCAGATGGAGAGGTGACGGTGACGACGTTCAGCGTGGCTGGTCAGACTGTGAACGCAGGTGAAAACATCACGGTTGATGGCAAAGGCACCATCCGTATTGACAGCGATGGGACTTACACCTTCACGCCAGAGGGGAATTACAACGGCGAGTTCCCAACGGTGACGTACACCATGACCGACGGTCTGGAAGTGGATGGCACGCCATTAGAAACATCGACGTTGGATTTGACGGTAACGCCAGTCAACGACACGTTCGTTGATGCGGATGAAAGCGTCAGCGTTACAGAAGACAGCGTTGACAACACAGGCAATGTACTCACGGGCACCTCAAGCCCAGATGGCGAGGTGAAGGTGATGACGTTCAGCGTGGCCGGTCAGACTGCGAACGCGGGTGAAAGCATCACGGTTGACGGTAAAGGCACCATCCGCATCGACAGCGATGGGACTTACACCTTTACTCCAGAGGGGAATTACGACGGCGCCTTCCCAACGGTGACTTACACCATGACCGACGGTCTGGAAGTGGACGGCACGCCATTAGAAACATCGACGTTGGATCTGACGGTGACGCCAGTCAACGACACGTTCGTTGATGCGAATGAAAGCGTCAGCGTTACAGAAGATAGCGTTGACAACACAGGCAATGTACTCACGGGCACCTCAAGCCCAGATGGCGAGGTGACGGTGACGACGTTCAGCGTGGCCGGTCAGACTGCGAACGCGGGTGAAAGCATCACGGTTGACGGCAAAGGCACCATCCGCATCGACAGCGATGGGACTTACACCTTTACTCCAGAGGGGAATTACGACGGCGCGTTCCCAACGGTGACGTACACCATGACTGACGGTCTGGAAGTGGACGGCACGCCATTAGAAACATCGACGTTGGATCTGACAGTGACGCCAGTCAACGATGCGCCTGTAGCCATCAGCGATTCTTACAAAAACGTTCAAGAAACCATATTGCTTACCGAGTCATTTGAAAATATGGCAAACCCAGCGGGTTGGACGGTTGTTTCTAAAGACCCATCAGAGGTATGGAACTTTACTAATGGTATAGAGATTGAGCGAGACGGCTTAATTGTTGATGCTACCGACGGTGATTTTTACGCAGAGCTAGACCCACATAAAAACACGGTGATGACGACATCAATTGATACGTCGGATCAAGACTCTTTGAGGGTAGAGTTCGATTATAACCCTCGCCAAGACGGCAACTCGTCGTCTAATATGACTTTTACTGTTGGGAATACAACTATTACGCTGCATGCGGATGGAACAGTGACTGCTCCAGAAGGCATTTCTGTAACACTAGATGGTCCGGATAACAAAGGTTGGTATCAAGTAAATGCTGAGTTTGATGTTAGTAGTGGTGCTACTTTAATCGCTTTTGCTGGTGCGGGTAAATCTGATTCGCTTGGTGCGTTCATCGATAACATTACAGTTACCGGAATAGATGCACCCAAACTCATAACGGAAGAAGATCAGGCTCTTACTATTAGTGGTAGTGAGCTGCTAGCCAATGATTTCGATATTGATGGGGATGACATAACCATTTTTTCTGTCAACGCAACCGATGCTACAAACGGTTCTGTTCAGCTGATAGATGGCAATGTCGTGTTTGAACCTAACCAAGACTTCAATGGTGAAGCGACTTTCGAATACACCATTGTTGATACTCATGGTGAAAAAAGCACTACGACAGTGACCGTTAATGTCACACCAGTAAATGATGACCCTATCGCGAACGATGATTCAAGAGCATTAGGTGATAACCTCATCGTCAATGGTAGCTTTGAAGACTATGAATCAGTATCAAATGCCGGTTGGGGTTCTCGAATCGACCAACTAGATGGTTGGTCCTACGATGCAAGAACTGGTGCTTTAGATTCAGTTCAAGAAGGCTATGCTGTTAATGAAACAGACGGCGATCGTATGATTGATATGGAAGGTAACGGTGACAATGTAACCCTTACCCAACAAATTCAAGGTGTAGAAAGCGGTACCTTATACCAACTGTCTTTTGATACGGCAATGTACGAACGATTGCCGAGTGCTGAGCTTGAGGTCATTTGGAACGGCGAAGTTGTTGCTACGATCACCCCTGAAAGTAACATAATGCAAACCCAGTTATTGGAATTATTAGGTGGTAGTGGAGATGGTTCAAATACCCTTTCATTTAGAGAAGTTGGCACTGAAGGCGACAAGAGTGGGACTTATTTAGACAATATCAAATTTCAAGAAGTGATTAAAAACCTTCAGACACAAGAAGATGTAACTCTCGATATCCCTAGTAGCGAGTTACTTTCGAATGATTCTGACGTTGATGGTGATACGTTAATTATTTTAGATAGTTTAGTGATTGATCCAACATACGGTCAGGTTGAGCTAATTGAGCTACAAGATGGCTCTCAAACCGTTCGTTACACCCCATCGGATGAATTCAATGGTATCGCTACGTTTACTTACACAGTTTCTGACGGTAAAGGTGGTACTGATACCGCCGTGGTTACGATTAATGTCACTCCAGAAAATGATGCTCCAATATTTGTCAAAGATGGAGTGCCGATTGGCGATACTGATCAAATAAGTGTATCGACTAAAGAGGATAACTCTGTATCTGGTAAGGTTACTGCAACCGATATTGACGACACTGACCTTACTTACACGGTGAGCCAACCTACAAACGGTAGTGTTGAGATCGACCCTGAAACGGGCGAGTGGAAGTACACTCCGAACAACGAGTTTGATGGAGATGATTCATTTGTTGTTACCGTGTCGGACGGTAACGGTGGTACAGATACGGTTGTAGTGAATGTTGATGTATTACCTGTCGCTGAGCTAACTGTTAAGGCAGGCCAACCAGTTACAGAAGCAGAAGAAGCGTTCCTATCTTTTGAAATCAACCTAGATGAGCTTGTCTCTGAGAACGTTGGTCTTGCTCTTACACTAGGGGCGGCAGGGGATTCTGCAACTAAAGGTGTCGATTACGAAGACAAGATCTACGTTAAAGATGGACAAGATTATAAAGCGCTTTCAGAGCAGGAGCTTGCCGATCTAATTATTGCTAGCGGCTCGGGTAGCTTAGAAGTATTCGTCAAGGTTCTTGATGATAAATTGCTTGAGGGTGAAGAGGCTGTAACCCTAAAAGCTAGCTCAACTAGCGAGTTTGTTGAAAATGACAAACAGGACTCAGATACAGCTAAGATTGTCGATGAGATAGACACAAACGACAAAGATACCGTTACAGTTGGCCTGACTGGTCCCGATTCAGTTATTGAGGGTGATAAGACAAGTCCATTTACGATTACGCTAAGTGAACAAGTGCCTGAAGATAGTGTGGTTACTCTTCAGTACTCTTACACAAACGCGAGCAATGAAGATATTGTTGAAGTTATAACTGTAAACGTAGACGCAAATACAAATACAGCGACCTTTGAGATTCAAACTGAACAAGACAACGAATACGAAGTCGGACAAGAGTTTAACGTTAGTGTTGTATCCGTAACTCAAGATGGTACCGATGTATTTGAGAAGCTAGACACGTCTAGCGCTGATAAAAATGTAGCTATTGACGATAGCCATGATAACCCGCCAAAAGCTGAAGACTTCGCTATTTCTCTCAATGCAGATGGCTCTTCGCAAGTTATTTTCGATACCGGAATTGGGACTATCGAAGGTGATGGTACAGACCATATTTCTGATGATGAAGATGATAACGATAATGACGCAGGTACAAATCTCGGCGTGATCATCACAGAGCTGCCTGATTCAGGAACTCTTTACTATGTCGATGGTAATAACAAGGTTGAAGTGGTAGTTGGGCAGACGTATGCAGTTCCTAACAACATCGTTTATGAAGATGACCAAGAATCAACAGGCTTCTTCTTAGGTGTTGATGATACATCCACATTAGATAAAGGCCCTCATAGCACTGAAGAGTTCCATAACTGGGGTGATGAAGTAGATGCGTATACTCGCGAACTGAAGTTTGATAATGGTGATGTCGTCACCATTACCTCGGAAGGTCGAAATAACGTTGACGCTAAGCCTTTAGTACAAAACAACAGCCAGCAAGGCCATATGGGCTTCGGTATTGCATCGACTAATCGCGGTATTCACCAAGACGAGGCAATCAACATTGATTTCTCTTCTCGTCCAGCGGACTCAGTAACGGTTGGTCTAAGTGGTTTGGGTGGCTGGTTTGCCCCAAATGCTGATGATAGTGTTCAATCAAGAGCTGAGATTACAGTCACCTTTGATTATGGTAATGGTGTCACAGAAGAAAAAATCTTCCTTTATGATGACACCCACAATAATCAGAATGTCACGATTGTCGCTCCTGAAGGTGCTGAGATTGTTTCGGTGGAAGCAAGCACACAAGGGCCAGGTAACTGGGAGCTGACTTCTCTTGAGGCTAAGGCGTCAGATTCATTCGAATATAAAGCAGTAGACAGTGATGGTAACGAAAGTGAAGTTAAGACAGTTACTATCGATAAGTCTGGTGACCTGAATGCGAATAACGATCCGCAAGGCTTCGAAGTTAAACTGGGTGAGTTCAGTGAAGACAACGACTCTCCATGGTCAGCCGAAGGCGCTGAGCTAAATGCTAGCTTCAATGGCCAAGATAAAGACTTTGCACACAGCGGCATTAAGATTGGTGTTGCCGGCAAAGTAGGTGGATTGGGCGCACAGATTGAATATGATCGTGCAGAGCAGCAATCAGAGAAGTTTGAAATCAACTTAGATAGCCCTGCGACTCAGTTTACATTTTCAGTATCTAACTTGTTTAAAAACGAAGGTAATGACGGTGATTTCACTGATAACCATGAACAAGGCAGTTGGGTAGCGTACCTCAATGGCGTAGCGGTTGCAGGTGATACGTTTATTGCTGAAGACGGTAACAATAGAGGTACTTACGAAATAACACCGCTTGGTCCTGATGGTACTCCAATCGCGTTTGATACTGTGGTATTTGAAGCAACTGAGTATTCCAACCAAGCAACGCATGATAATGATGCGTCAGATTACTTCCTAACTGGTTTTAAAGCCTCTAGTGAAGGCACATATGCAGTGAATCAAGGCGGCATTCTTGAGATTCCAACATCGAAGCTTGCTGGCATTATCGGTTCTGAGCTTCTAAATAACGATATAGACTCAGATGGCGACAATCTACGTATTACCTATGTATACGGTGAAACGGAAGGTAATGCGTATATTAAAGACGGCATCGTATACTTTGATTTAACTGGCGATGATTTTGTCGGTGAAACAACGTTTAAATATCAGGTTACTGATGATAATGGCCAAATCGCGAGTGCTGAAGTTAATGTTATCGTCAACCCTCTACCGACTCCTTCTAGTGTTGCGTCTGTAGACCTGCTAGCAGACTCAGTAGTTGAAGGTGATGAACTTGGCTTTAAAGTCACTTTGGATTCAAGTGCACTTGTTGAATCTGCGTTGGACGTTACTTTTGGTAAGAACACGGATGCTGCGAATGATTCGGGTGACGAAAAAGATCTCGACCTGAGTCAGGTTCGTTTTACTAATGGCGTCACCTATGATCAGCAAAGCGGCAAACTGATTGTCCCAATTGGCGTTAAAGATTTTGCAGTTCTTATCCCTACTCTTATTGATGGTGTTCATGAGCTCGACGAAAACTACAGCTTAATAGTCGATGGTGTATCTGCTACTGGCATCATCGAAAACGTTGATACAATTGAGCTAATGGTTGAGAGTTTTGCCGATGTAGCTGAAGGCTCGAATGCAGTCTTCGCAGTAAGTTTAAATAATCCGTCCTCAGAGAATATCGACGTATCGCTAGCAATTACTCTTGATAGAGAGGCTACTTCAGCGGAAACGGCTGATTTCAAAGATATTGGTGAACTATACACTGCGTACTACTTGGAGCCAGAACAATCTGGGGAGCCTAAACGTGTTGAACTTGATGTAGTAATTAAGGATGGCAAACCTACCGTTACTTTCCCTAATGGTGAAACTGAGATCTTTGTTGAAGTAGCGACAAAAGATGACTCGGTATTTGAAGGTGGTGAAGACTTTAACCTAGTTGTTACTGACGAGTCCGGTTATGTGTCGAATGGTTCTGCTTCAGATGAAACCACTATTATGGATGATGGTACCGATCCAGACGGCCCAGATGGACCACAAGTTGGCAATGATGATCGTCCTGTTGTTGACAGCATCACTGACATTGAAATTGAAGAAGGCCAGTCAGGAACGTTTGTTGTTGAGCTTTCAAATCGCAGCGAATCCACAACCACAATTGAAATGTCTCTAAATGACGGCTCTGCCGTGAGTGTAGATGGACAACCAATTGAGGGCGACTTTAATGGATCTAGCGTAGTAGTTACTTTTGGTCAAGGTGTTGATAAGCAGATTCAAACCGTTGAAGTTATCAATGGCAAGTTTGTAGTTAGTGTTCCTGACGGGCATGAATCGTTTACAGTTGAAGTCGTAACTAACCAAGATACGCATGCAGATAATAATGAGAAGTTCTCTATTTCTGGCAATGCTCCTCACCAGCAAGACGCAGTTACTGGTGTTGCTACAATTGTCGACAACGAAGCGCCAATGGTGGATCTAAATGGTGCTCTATACGACATTGAGTTTGTAAGTGAAGGTGCTGGCTACAGCAATGTCTTTGGTTACTATATCAACGACGAATCAGGCGAGAAGCAGCTTCACGTTTTGGTTTCTAATAGCAATGATCCAAGTCTATCACCGAGTACCTTGTTAGATTCACCGTTGTCTTCGATCGATAACCTTGAGTTTTTCTTAATTCCAAATGGCTTCAATAAGATTGATAGCGATAAACGCTATGACCTTAAAGTGAATGACCAAGGTCAATTAGTTGTCGATGGTGTTGTTAAAGCTGGTATTCCTGTTTATACATCGACTGACGAAGACCATCAGATCTCAACCACGCTTGATAGTGACGGAAATCTAGTATTGAGCTTTGATGACCAAAAAGGCCAAGGCAACGATGATAATGACTTCAACGATTTTGTTGTTAAGGTCAGTAAGATTGATACAGATGGTATTGACTTTAACTCAGCATACGTTGAGGAAGGAGAAGCGGCTATCGCCGATATAGACGCAGATATCTTTGACGATAAAGATACAATCAAATCGATGAGCGTTACTCTAACCAATGCTAAAGATGGCGATAACTTAACCTGGGCTGAAAATAGTGGATTCAGTGTATCTAAAACAGTGATTGGCACTGCAATCGCACTAATAATTACCCATCCATCAGGCAGTGTTTCTGCCGATGAGTTTGAAACGTTCCTGAAATCTATTCGATTTGTAAACAGTAGCGACACGCCTGATGAAGAAACGCGCTTAGTTGAAGTCACTGTGTCTGACGGCGTTAATCAGTCTGAAACGGCTACAACATCAATCTCTGTGACTGGCACTGATGAATTATCCCTCATTAATGTGGCAGGTTTAGAAGACCAGTTTATTGACCTAAACATTAGTGTTGTTGACGCAGCAACATCGGTAAGCACGATAGAGCTGTCAGGTATTCCACAAGGTGCAACTGTATTAGTCGGTGGTGTTGAATCTGCAGTTGATAACAGTGGCACTGTCGTGGTTGATATCGATGATATTGATTCGGTTAAAGTGAAAGCACCAGAGCATAGTGATGTTAACTTTGATATATCAGTAACAGCTAAAGATTCTGATGAAGAGACTGTAGAATCTGGCAGTATTTACGTTGATGTTCATCCTGATGCGGACAGGCCTACACTAATCATCGGCGACTTTGAGAAAGTTGCTGCGATTGATTTTGAAGATGTACAGATAACATCAGGCTCTTGGGATAGTGATATTGAAATAAATAACGTCGAGGGTGTATCGACCATTGGCGAGTGGAGTACTTCTAATCCCGGTCAACATGTTGAAGTGGGTACTGAAGGCACATACCTGTCAGGCTCGTCAATGAACCAAGTTATGGAAATTGAAGGTGAAGTTGACGACAAAGTCCTCTATACCGACATGGATCTTGTCGCTGGCCGCTTCTACAATTTTAAATTCGATATTGCCGCGAGAGACGATGTTGATCCTTCGGACTCCGACATGGAGGTATCGCTCTTTAAGCTAGATGATGCTGGCAATCCAATTGAGAGCAGTAAGGTAACACTTTATGACTTTATTGCTGAGCGACAAGGTAGTGGTTGGCAAGAGGGAACGTTCACGTTGCCCGTTGAGCTTTCAGGTAAATATCGCCTTGTTCTTGAAGCAGACGAAGCCGACTCTACAGGCGCAATAATTGATAATATTCAATTTACTGCGGTCGACAACTATGGATACGAAGATTCATTTATCAAGCTCAGTGAGATTAGCGCTTCGCTGGTAGATGCGACAGATGGTTCTGAGACCTTAACTGTAGAGTTGGATGGTCTTCCTGTTGGTTCAGTGTTGATTGACGGTACAGGGCAGGATGCGAATATGCATATTGTCACTGAAGTGAATAAAAACGATAAAATTGATGTAACTGGTTGGGATCTAGCAGAACTTCAGATCAAGGTATTAGACTCTAGTACCTTTGACATTAAGGTCATCGCAACTGCGACAGAGGCGGACACCAACAAGGATGATGATGTTCACGGAGAGCACGGTGATCTTGGTGGTAAACTGGCTAATGCGTCTGAAGCAACAATTAATATTACAGTCCTTGAACGCCCTGTCGACACTAATGAACGTCCAATTGCTAATGACTTTACTATTTCTTCGGATACAAATGTTGCGAATGTTAACTTTGCGCCTAACGCGATTGATAAAGAAGATGATAGAGACAATAAGAATACGTCAGTACGAATTGAAGAGTTGCCAGAGTATGGCAAGCTTTATCTAATTGATGATGACGGAAAGATTGTTGAAGGCCCGCTTGAGGTTGGAAGTGAAGTTCTTGATAGTGGTAAAGTTGTCTATGTTGCTGACGGTACCAGCACTACGACGTTCAACAGCGACTTTACGGTTGGCAACTTTGCTGAAGAGCATGGTCTTAATCTCGAAAATAAAGATGATGGTGTAGATAAGCTAGAGCTTGATGGTGTAACCCTCTCCGGCGGCACATTTGAAAATGGTCAATTTGCGGGTGACGGAGCAACGATTAAGTACGATCACAACAATAACCAGAAAGGTCTATTTGTTAGTACTACTCATGACAGCGGCACTGGTAAAGAAACTCAGATTGGTGAGTATGTTTCTATCGCCTCAAACGAAGGGGACATTTCTTCAGCTAAAGTGTCTTTTGCTAGTCTTGATGGCTTGTTCAATAATGGACATGCTCAAATTGTCGCTTACCTTTTCCGGGATGGTAAGCAGGTAGATGTAATTGAACCGATTCAGATTGTCACTTCGAGTAAACATGACGGTTACTCGGTCATTAACTCTGACAATACCGTATTTGATGAGATTCGTTTAGTTGGCGTTAATACTTCGAACAAAGGCAAAGGAGCGGGTTTCAACGTTGCTGAAGTTGACGTTGATGTCGTCGGCGTTACTGATCTACAAGATGAGTTTACGTACTCTGCAAAAGATTCTGATAATCAGCTAAGTTTAGAACCTGGTACCGTTACCATTGAGGCTAAAAATACAATCCACTCCCCAACGAGCGGTATTGATAGTGTTACAGTCCAAGGTGGCAATACATTAAACTGGCCAAGCTCAGCTGCAGTAATAAATTCACTAATTACTTATCATCAATCAGAGTATGACGACGTCGGTGGAGCACAAATTGATGTAGGGATTGGGGCTGATTTTGTCAACCTTGGTTCGGGGTCAGATACTATCTTTATGGGAGATAGTATTTCGCCAACTCAAGACCTTAATGTGCTACCAAATGACTTCGATTCTAGAATAGAACAGTTTTCTAAGTTAGAAGTTTCAGAGTTCACCTATGGTGACGAAAACAATGGAATGAAGGGTTTTGAGGACACACCTCCAGGCCTTGATGTAGCAAATGGTGGTGGAGGTAACGACAGGATCTATGGTGAAGAAGGTCAAGACATTATCTTCGGTGGAACCGGCAATGACGTTCTACATGGTGGCACTGGTAACGACGCTGTCCGTGGCGGCTCTGGCAATGACACGATAATTGGTGGTCATGGTAACGATATCCTTGTTGGAGATGATGGTGCCGACCTGTTCCAATGGGTTGACCAACCGTTCCAAGACGATGTTGATACAATTACAGACTTTGATCTAGGTGAAGACCATCTTGATATCTCTCAATTATTGCCAATGGAAAACTCAATGTCTGATCTTCTTGAACATATCACTATTGAGAAGGTCGATAACGGCGGTGGTGATAAAGATTTGGTTATCACTATCTCTGAAGACGCAACTAATAGCGGTCAAACACAAACTATCATTCTTGATAACACGGGGAACCAGTTTGATTCAGTGAACGCTCAAGGTGATGGTCGTGTAATAAGTAGTGACCTGAGTAATTTGGTGAATCAGTTATTCGTCAACTTACCAGACTAAAAAAAGGGCCGAAAGGCCCTTTTTTAATGTGTCTGTTTTGTTATATAAAATATAGTCTAAAACTTTAGGCTTAAAGAACCTTGCAAGCAAAACCTTTCAGGTAAAAACCTTCTGGGTAGGCAGTATCTGTTAGGTGGTCGGCTGCTTGCTCGAAGCGTTCTACGAACTTAACAGTGCGGCCTGCATCTAATGCTGCATCAGCAATGATTTTTTGGAACAAATCAGTACCCATTAAGCCAGAGCAAGAGTAGGTGAGTAGAGTGCCACCTGGTTTCAGGATTTGCATCGCAAGCATGTTAACGTCTTTGTAGCCGTTAGCACCTGAAGTTAGGTTATTCTTGCTTGAAACAAACTTTGGTGGGTCCATGATCACTACGTCAAACTTAGTGCCTTGGTCTCGATATTCACGAAGCAGTTTGAAAACGTCAGCGTTTAGGAATACCGCGCGCTTTTTCGAGATATCAAACTCATTCAGTTCAGCGTTCAACTTCGCCGTATCAAGAGCAAGTTGAGATACGTCAGCGTTGATAACACGCTTCGCGTCGCCTTTAAGCGCGTAAAGGCCAAAACCACCTGTGTATGAGAAGCAGTTAAGGACATCTCTGCCTTTAACGTACTTCATAGATTCTTTGCGGCTATCACGTTGGTCCATGTAAAAGCCCGTTTTGTGGCCTTCCATAATGTTAACGCTGATCTTAACGCCGTTTTCTTCAATCACAATTGACTTAGGTGGCTCTTCACCGTGAAGAACGCCGACAACTTGTTCTAGGCCTTCTTTTTTACGAACCCCTACATCTGAACGCTCGTAGATGTTGCAATCAGGGAAGCATTCAATTAACGCTTCAACTAATACACTTTTGTTAAACTCAGCGCCAGCACTTAGCAGTTGGCAAACAAGGAAGTCTTGGTATTTGTCGATTGTGATACCTGGCAAGCCATCAGACTCTGCGGCCGTTAGGCGGTAGCCCGTTAGACCATCACGTTCGATAATGTCTTCTCGTAAAGACTGTGCGTCTTGAATTCGTTTTACGAAGAACGCCTTGTTGATCTCTTCTTTTTCAAATGTCCAAACACGATCTCGAATTTGAGATTCTGGTGAGTAAGCCGCTTTTGCAAGCCACTGACCATTTTGAGCATATACGTCTACAGTTTCACCTTGTTTTGGTTCGCCTTCGACCTTATCGATACCGCGTGAAAATACCCAAGGGTGTTTGCGGCGTAGTGATTTATCTCGGCCTTTAGCTAGATGAATTGAAGGAGTCATAATTTACTCTGTTTGTTGAATTTGAAGGAGGGGTATTGTCGGGGAAGTACAGGTGAAAAGCAAATAAGAAAGGGCTGCAGAAGCAGCCCTAGTAATGATTAATCAACACATTGTAGTTGGAGAGCAGTATTAAGCTTTAAGACCTGTCAGCAAACCTTCCATCGTATCGCTTTGTTTACGAAGTTGGTCAACATTGGAATTACTCTTACTGATCATCTCGCAGATGCTGTCTGATTGATGACGAATCTCTTCAACACTCTGTGCAATGTTGTCAGCGACTACGCCTTGTTCTTCAGCCGCGGTAGCAATTTGAGTGCTGCTATCAGAAATAGATTGGTTCTTTTCCGCTAATGAACCGATCTCAACGTTCACTTCTGACATCAGTGTTTGGCCTTCATTAGCATTGTTCACCGTGACTTCCATCAGCTTGGTCAGTGATTGACTATTACGTTGTAACGACTCAATCATACTTTGGATTTCAACCGTTGCTTGTTGAGTACGACCGGCAAGGGCACGAACTTCATCGGCAACAACAGCAAATCCACGACCTTGCTCGCCAGCACGTGCTGCTTCGATAGCGGCGTTCAACGCCAACAGGTTAGTCTGTTCAGAAATACCGTTGATGGTTGTGACTACTTCATCGATCTGCGCCGCGTTGGCATCCAGTTCTTCTACTGCTTGTGAAGCGGACTGGATCTCTTGAGATAGGCTAGAGATAGACTCCAGTGTATTTGAAACCTTGACTTGACCGCTCTGAGCAACGCCGCGAGCGTCCATCGTTTGTGAACTAGACTCATGAGCAAGGGTAGCGACTTCACGAATGGTAGCCGCCATTTGTTCCGTCGCACTTGCCAAACTATTCAGGTGTTCTTGTTGGTTACCTGAGATGTCTGAACTTTGTTGTGTTGACTGGTTCAAGTCCGAGCTGATCTGCTGCATGAGAGCGACAGACTCTTGGATTGATAGAACCATGTTTTGTTCACGTTCAGCGACTTTATCGATTGTAATCGCGATTTCACTGAACTCGTCACGAACCAAGAAGTAGTTCATGCGGCAAGTTAAGTCGCCATTCGCTAGGGTGTTCAGAGCTTTGTTCATAGAGAACATCGCGCCGCCGATGAAGGTCATAATGTAGTAAACACCTAGTGCGATAAGCGTTAGGGTTACAGCGATGATAGAAACCTGAGTTGTCGATAGAGCAGACCAAAGGTTTTGGTCATGGTTGGCAACTAGGCTGAACGCACCATTCATTACTGAAACAGAACCAGCACCGTAGCCTAAAGAGATGGTTTCAGAACTGCTGACAAGCTGAGCTACTTGATCTTTAGTGAGTTGACCAGCTTCGATAAGCCCTTTCATCAAGAGCATTTCTTCTTGATAAAGGTGAGCAAGCAAAGAGTCCGCGGCGCTATCTAAAACGAGAGTTAATATAACCAGGGCGAGAAGAGGTAATAAGAAGAGTAGATAGAACTTTTCTTGGATTTTTAGGTGAATGAGATATTTGTCAATCCAACGAAATGGGATTTCTTTCATAATCGTTATACTCGAAGTAAGTCCACCAATAAGCGGTGAATGAATAGAAGCTCGACTATATCATTCATATAATTTATGAGGCAACGTTATGGAAAGTTCACAATATATTTTTGTCGTGTCAGGCGTAGTTCAATGTGTTGGGTTTCGTTACCACACTAGCAGGCAGGCGCAAGCTATGGGGCTCTCAGGTTATGCGAAGAACTTAAATGATGGTCGAGTTGAAGTATTAGCTGTCGGAGAGAGTCAACAAATAGAGAAGTTACATGCTTGGCTCAATATTGGCCCTTCGAGCGCAACAGTAGAAAATGTTGTTATGCATCAAGTGAAAGAGAGTGAGCGCCAGGACGTACGCGTAGGGGCGTTTAAAATACTGTAGTATGGCACTACAGTATTTATATTGAACGTAACTTAATGACCTAAAGCGGGTTAGGTTTTACAAGCACTTTGCTGGTTTAGGTAAACCGGCGAGCTTGGTTGCTTGTTTTGCTGGGCCTTTTTTGAATAACTTGAAAAGGTACTTACTATTGCCTTTCTCTGGGCCGTGGGCTTTTTCCATTGCTTTAACGAGCATGCGAACCGCTGGTGAGGTGTTGAACTCTTCGTAAAAGCTCCTTACAAAATGTACGACTTCTAAGTGTGCATCTGTAAGTTCAATCGCCTCGTCTTGAGCAAGAATTTCAATCATGCCTTCTTCCCATTGCGTGTAATCCAATAGGTAGCCTTGAGCGTCGGTTTCGATTTGCTTGCCGTTATATTCAAACATGTTTAATCCAGAATCCAATTAACTATGCGGATAGGGTACATGACCAAGTTTGTCTTTCTCAACAGAAATTGTAGTTATCCAATGAAATATCGCACTTATAGATACAAAAAAGCCCAAGAGATAGGCTCTTGGGCTAGATATTCTTCAATTATGGGAACGATTAGTCGTCGCTGCCCATGATGCCTAGGATGCTTAGTAGGCTGATGAAGATGTTGTAGATCGATACGTACAAGCTGATCGTTGCAGAGATGTAGTTTGTTTCACCGCCACGAATGATGTTTTGCGTTGTAAGCAAGATAACACCAGTCGAGAACAGGATGAACATACCGCTCATTGCCAATGATAGTAGAGGCATTTGTAGGAAGATGTTTGCAACCATACCTACAAGTAGTACTACGAAACCAGCTAATAGCATGCCGTTAAGGAACGACAGATCACGCTTAGTTGTTAGTGCGTAAGCTGATGCGCCCATAAACGCCAGTGCTGTACCGCCAAGTGCAGTTAGGATGACATCACCCATACCCGCGCCAACGTACATGTTTAAGATTGGACCGATGGTGTAGCCTAAGAAACCCGTAAATAGGAATGTGAAGACTAGACCCATGCTGTTGTCACGGTTCTTTTCTGTTAGGAAAAGTAGGCCGTAGAAGCCAACTAGCATGATAATAAGACCCGGGCGAGGAAGGTTCATCGCCATGGATACGCCTGCTACAACAGCAGACCAAAGTAGTGTCATAGACAGTAATGCGTAGGTGTTACGCAACACTTTATTGGTTTGCAGAGCACTTTCTTGAGATGCTGTGCGTGAAAACATAGGGCTGTTCATAATCTTCCTCGTAAGGTGACTTCAATAGTTATTAGTACATTTATGGGGGTGAAAGTTCGAAAAATCAAGTCTCTCATTCCTCTTGTATACGTAAAATAATAATCAAAATAGTCGGTTAAGTGTTTCTGAAGGTGTAACAAAGTATTTCTTTAGACTGTAATTGAGTATAGCTAAGATACGATGGTCAACCTTTGGGCGTTCTATTCAGTTACTTAAAACTTTAAAAACTATCTATAAATTTGAAAAATAAAGAGGCGACCTAAGCCGCCTCTGTAGTTTATGCATCATAACACATTAGTGGTGTAAGATTTGGCTTAAGAAGTTCTGCGTTCTGTCTGATTGTGGGTTTTCAAAGAAATCGACAGGGTTGTTCTCTTCTATGATTTCACCAGCATCCATGAAGATAACGCGATCCGCGACCTCTTTAGCAAAGCCCATCTCGTGTGTTACACAAAGCATCGTCATGCCTTCTTCTGCAAGTTCAACCATTACGTCTAACACCTCACGAACCATTTCTGGATCGAGCGCCGACGTGGGTTCATCAAACAGCATCACTTGAGGGTTCATACACAAAGAGCGAGCGATAGCTACACGCTGTTGTTGACCACCTGAGAGCTGGCCTGGGAACTTGTCCGCTTGCTCAGGGATTTTTACGCGCTCTAGGTACTTCATTGCAATCGCTTCGGCTTCTTCTTTTGGCATCTTTTTGACCCAGATAGGGGCCAGAGTACAGTTCTCTAATACCGTCAGATGTGGAAACAGATTGAAGTGCTGGAAACACATGCCGACATCTCGGCGAACAGCTTCGATGTTCTTTAGATCTTCCGTTAATTCATTACCTGAAACGAAGATATGACCTTTTTGGTGCTCTTCTAATCGGTTGATGCAGCGGATCATCGTTGATTTACCAGAGCCTGAAGGGCCACAGATAACGATTTTCTCGCCTTTTTTAACTTCTAGATTGATGTTCTTAAGTACGTGGAATTCACCGTACCATTTGTTCATGTCTTTCAACTCGATCATAAGACCTTGAGAGTTGTTTTCTGTCTGCTGCGTCATAATACGTCCTTGATCTTGTTAATTATCGTTTGTGACCGGTGTGAAGTCTGTTTTCTAGCCATATCGAATATCTCGACATGCCAAAACAAAACACCCAGAACACTAACGCGACAAATACATAACTTTCTGTTGAATACCCAAGCCATTCAGGGTCGGTATTTGCGGCTTGGCCAATCCCTAGTACATCAAACATACCAATAATCAAAACGAGACTGGTATCTTTAAACAAACCAATGAAGGTGTTCACAATTGAAGGAATCGTGATCTTAAGAGCTTGAGGTAGAATGATAAGCCCAGTCTTTTTCCAGTAGCTTAACCCCAGAGCATCAGCCGCTTCGTATTGGCCTTTTGGTATTGCTTGTAAACCACCACGAATTACTTCGGCCATGTAGGCTGCACTGAATAGTACTACCCCAACAAGTGCTCGAATCAGCTTATCGGTTTCTGTCCCTTCTGATAAAAAGAGTGGCAGCATTACTGAAGCCATGAATAGAACTGTAATGAGCGGTACGCCACGCCAAATTTCGATGTATACGGTACACATACTGCGAATGATCGGCATCTCTGAGCGACGCCCAAGAGCAAGTGCAACACCAATAGGGAGTGACACTACAATACCAACAAGTGCGATGACCAGTGTAACCAATAGGCCGCCCCATTTATGGGTATCAACAACTTCTAACCCAAAGACGCCACCGTATAGCAAGCCGGCAATGATAAATGGGTAGATGTTGACGAAGAACAACCAAATCCACGCGCGTTTAGGTGTTTTTTCATAAGCCAGTAAGGCTACAAAAATGGCCAACGTTGCGTAGAAGAGGCGAGGTCGCCACAGTTCAGCTTCTGGGTAGAAGCCATACATGAATTGGTCCCAACGAACGCTGATAAAAACCCAACAAGCGCCTTCGCTAGTACAGGCATCGCGTGTGGTTCCTATCCAGTCGGCACTGATGAATGCCCAATCCGCTATTGCCCATAATAGGGTGAAAGCAAAGTAAGCAAGAATCACAGTGACGACGCTGTTAACAGGTCCATTAAATAGATTTTTTCTTAACCAACCGACTGGCCCAACGGTATTCGCTGGAGGCGGAAGATCAGGTTGAAATTGATGTGTACTCATCTTATCTCTCCACCAACGCTACTTTGCGGTTGTATATGTTCATTAGAGCAGACGTTAATAGGCTCAAGGTTAGGTAGACGCCCATTGTCATCGCGATTACTTCGATAGCTTGTCCAGTTTGATTCAGTGTTGTTCCTGCAAATACAGAGACAAGATCAGGGTAACCAATGGCCATCGCAAGTGATGAATTTTTAGTCAGGTTTAGATACTGACTGGTTAGTGGTGGGATAATAATTCTTAATGCTTGTGGAATAATAACAAGCTTTAAAGTTCTAGAACGTGGGATGCCTAGAGACATCGCAGCCTCAGTTTGCCCATGGTTTACCGCGTTAATACCTGAACGAACAATCTCAGCAATGAACGCTGCTGTGTAGATACTTAACGCGAGCATCAATGCAGCAAGCTCAGGGATTATGGTAACACCACCCTTGAAGTTAAACCCTTTCAACACAGGGTAATCTGCAGAGATAGGCATGCCCATAACAAAGTAAGTTACCAACGGTAAGCCTAAAATCAACGCAGCGGCAATTCGCAACATCGGCGTTTGTTGGCCGGTCAGTTTCTGTCTGTTCTTAGCCCAGATGTTGATAATAAACGTAGCGATAATACCGACAATCAATGATGCGATGACAATGCTACTGCCTTGCTCAAAGACTGGAGCAGGGAAGTACAATCCACGTACGTTCAAGAAAATTGCTTCACCTAGGCTCATACTTTGACGAGCAGAAGGCAAGGCTTGTAGAACGGCGAAGTACCAGAAAAAGATTTGTAATAGAAGAGGGATATTTCGGAATATCTCAATGTAGACAGCTGCAAATCGGCTAACTAGCCAGTTTGAAGATAGTCTAGCGATACCCATACTAAAGCCCAGCACTGTCGCTAGCATGATGCCGAGTACTGAAACTAAAGCGGTATTGAGAAGACCTATAAAGAATGTACGACCGTATGAGAAGGTCTCGTCGTATTCAATCAATGTTAAGCCGATACCAAAACCAGCTTCTTGCGAGAGAAAATCGAAACCAGTGGTGATACCACGGGAATCTAAGTTAGTGAGTGCGTTATTTACAATCGTGTAAAAGAAAGCACAAAGCGCCCCGACGGCGATAATTTGGAAAATGATGGAGCGAAAAGTGGGGTTGTAAAATAAGTTGGCACTTTTGGGCTGTGGCTTTGCCTGAGCTGGAGAAATAGTTTCATTAGGTTTCATACTACTATAACCTCAAATCCATTTAATAAATAGGGCGGAAAACTCCGCCCTAATTGATGCTTGAAAATTTATTAACGGATTGGTGGAGCGTACATAAAGCCGCCCGCATTCCATAATGCATTTACGCCACGAGAGATTTGAAGTGGAGAACCTGTACCAACAGTACGCTCAAAACTCTCACCGTAGTTACCAACTTGCTTAATTACTTGGTAACCCCAGTCGTCACGAATGCCAAGGCCTTTACCTTTAGGACCGTCTACACCAAGAATACGTTTGATGTTTGGATCTTTTGACTTAAGCATTTCGTCTGCATTTTTAGAAGAGATACCGTATTCTTCCGCGTTAATCATTGCTGAAAGTGTCCACTTAGCAACGTTAAACCATTTGTCATCATCTTGACGAACAACAGGACCTAGAGGTTCTTTAGAGATGATTTCAGGAAGTACTTGTGCAGATTTAGGGTCAGCGAGGTTTAGGCGAAGTGCGTATAGACCAGATTGGTCGGTCGTTAGCACGTCACAACGACCAGCGTCGAAACCTTTAGATGTTTGTGCTGCCGTATCGAATACCACTGGCTTGTAAGACATGCCACTGTTACGGAAGTAATCGGCTAGGTTAAGTTCAGTTGTTGTACCTGATTGAACACATACAGAAGCGCCATCAAGCTCTTGAGCACTTGTTAGGCCAAGTTCTTTCTTAACCATGAAGCCTTGACCATCGTAGTAGTTAACGCCTACGAAGTTCAGACCTAGAGCAGTGTCACGATGTAATGTCCATGTTGTGTTACGAGATAGTACGTCGATTTCGCCAGATTGAAGCGCAGTAAAACGCTCTTTTGCTGTTAGAGGTACATACTTAACTTTAGTCTTGTCACCGAGTACAGCCGCTGCAAGAGCTTGACAATACTCAACATCAATTCCTTCCCATTCACCTTTTGAGTTAGGGTTAGAGAACCCTGGAAGACCGGTACTTACACCACAAGTTAGAAAACCTTGAGATGTGACTTTGTCCAGAGTGCTTTCTGCCGCTGATGCCGATGTTGCCATCATCGCAGTTGATGCAGCTACTACTGAAGCAAGAAGTGTTAGTTTATTTGTCATTTGTATCCTTCCTTGTTAACCAGGTGACACCTGATACTCGTGCTCGTTTGAGTTTCTCTTATGTGTTGCGTTTTCTATGACCTTGTTGTTCAAATTAAGCGAGTTGCATTTTGCAAATGAAACTGTGTGCGATTTAAACAACTGTTTATAAGGTTAGGAAAGGATCCGTAGTTTCACAAATGTATAATTTAAAAAGAATTTTGAATGAAATCACAAATCCGAACACAATTAGAATGACCAAATGTTAAGTGAATGTAAATAGTGCAACGGTTCACACTGTTGGTGCAACGAGATTTAGATTTTTATATTGATAATCGACTAGATAAATATTCTGAATCAACATCACAATGATGAAATATTAAACTTAAGAAATGTTGAAATTTGGTCAATAAATATTTTTATTGCACTTCGATAGTTATGAATATGCTCCAAATTTGGTAGCATGGCTGAATAGTTATTGAAGTAGTCTCAAGGAAGAACATGCGTTATTTCCCAATGTTTTTGGATGTAGAAAATAAGCCAATCTTAGTGGTTGGTGGGGGTGAGGTTGCTTGCCGTAAAGTCGATAGCTTACTACGAGCGGGAGCGGATGTGACTTTGGTGTCTCCCAAGGTAGCGCCTTACTTAAAGCAGCTTGTCGACGAGAACAAACTTCACTGGGTTCAAAACTTTTATTCGTCACAGATCATATCGAAAAATTACTTGCAGGTTTGGGCCACAACAGACAATCCAAGCTTGAATCACCAAGTGTATAATGATGCGAAAAAACTAGGTATTTTAGTCAATGTGGTTGACGATCTTCCTTACTGCGATTTCATCACACCTTCGATGATAAATCGCGGCAGAATCCAAATTGCCATCTCTAGTGGCGGTGCATCACCTGTTTTAGTGAGAAATATCAGAGAAAAACTCGAAACGGTATTGCCACAAAACATAGGTTTGATAGCAGACTTCGGTGCATCAAAACGCAATTCAATCAAAGAGTCATTCCCAACCGTCGACGAGCGTCGTAAGTTTTGGGAGCGTTTCTTGTCATCCAGCTTTATCGAGCAGGTGAATGACAGAGAGCAGTTAGAGTCTTACTACCAGCAAGCGTTAACCGAAGGCATTGATAGCGAAGGGCAGGTCACTTGGATTGAATTCGAGCAAGACGTCGAGCTGCTGTCTATGAAGGCTTTACGTTTGATGCAGGAGGCAGAGCTCGTACTTTCACCGAGCGATTGTCCATTTGAATTTATCGATCTGTGCCGCCGAGATGCAGAAAGAGAGAGCTACGCCAACAGCGGAGAACTATCAACAAAGCTTGAGCAAGCAAGAGCAGAGAAATTACGAGTGTGTGTGTTTATTCCACCAGCAAGCGTAGAGTTTAACCTGTTGGTCGGCAAAGACCTAAAATTGTCAGCAGCCCAAGTACTCAGTTGAGGCAGTTGCTTCTAGTTGAAATGAGAGCTTTCTGGTTGTTTTAAATCGGCTAGAGGCTTGGAATAAAACTAAAACTGGACCAGATAAATAAAAAGCCACTTCCCTTAAAGAAGTGGCTTTTTGCTATTTCAAACACGACATTGTGCTGATGAATGAGTAACCCAAATAGGCGGTCGCTCAAACTCAATAATTAGTCGCGGAAGTTGTCAAACTGGAAAGGTTGACCAAGTTCACCGCTGCGAACTAGAGCCATAACAGCTTGTAGGTCATCACGCTTCTTACCTGTTACACGAACTTTGTCGCCTTGGATAGAAGCTTGAACTTTGACTTTGTTGTCTTTGATTAGCTTAACGATCTTCTTAGCGACATCAGTTTCAATGCCTTGCTTAAAGATAACCGTTTGGTGCCAAGTGCGACCTGTTTGGTCTGCCGCTTTCGCTTCCATCGCGTTAGGATCAACATTACGCTTCGTTAGGTTGCTGCGAAGGATATCGCGCATTTGCTTCAGTTGAAAATCGTCTTGAGCAGTCAATTTTACTGATTCATCTTTGTAATCAAAGCTTGCTTCAACGCCGCGGAAATCGAAACGAGTCGATAGTTCACGGTTTGCGTTGTCTACTGCGTTACGCAGTTCTACTGCTTCTACTTCAGAGATAATGTCAAATGATGGCATTGTGTTGTTTCCTTAAGCTAAGTTTCTATCTTTAATTGCTGTTGCAAGCATGTCTAGCATTGTTGCAGTATCTTCCCAGCTTAGGCATGGGTCAGTAATCGACTTGCCATATTCTAGGTTGTTGATGTCTGTCATTGGCTGGTTGCCTTCAATAATGAAGCTCTCTGCCATAATGCCTGCAATTTGGTTCTTGTTAGATTTAATTTGCTCACAAATGTCTTGTGCAACTTCTAACTGCTTACGGTGCTGTTTCTGACAGTTAGCGTGGCTAAAGTCTACAACCAAACGTTGAGGCAGGTCGAATTCAGCCAGTTGCTTACACGCAGCATCTACAGATTCAGCGTCGAAGTTAGGGCCTTTATCACCACCACGTAGAATAACGTGACCGTATGGGTTGCCAGAAGTACGGTAAACCGTCATGCGGCCGTTCTTATCTGGGGAGTAGAAGTAGTGTGAAGCATGTGCTGCACGAATTGCATCGATAGCAATCTTGATGTTGCCGTTGGTCGCGTTCTTGAAGCCAACTGGGCAAGACAGTGCAGAGGCCATTTCACGGTGAATCTGAGATTCAGTCGTACGAGCGCCAATCGCGCCCCAAGTGATAAGGTCCGCAATGTACTGACCTGTGATCATATCAAGGAATTCAGTTGCTGTTGCTAGGCCAAGCTTGTTGATGTCTAACAGAAGCTTACGAGCTTTGTTTAAGCCCGTTTCAAGTGCGTATGAACCATCAAGGTTTGGATCGGTAATCAAACCCTTCCAACCTACAACAGTACGAGGCTTCTCGAAGTAGGTTCTCATTACAACGAACAGTTCATCTTTGTACTGGTCTTGAATTTTGCTCAGGCGCTCAGCGTAATCAAGTGCCGCATCTGTATCGTGAACAGAGCAAGGGCCTACGATAACTAATAGGCGGTTATCACGACCAGTTAGGATATCTTCGATTTGGCGGCGAGAATTTTTAATGCGCTCAGCAACGTCGTCAGTAATAGGGTGTGCATTGCCTAGTTCGGCAGGAGTTGGCATAGGACCCAGAGCTTGGGTTCTCAACTCATCAGTTTTTAATGGCATGTGATAGCTTTTTTATTCTATTGCGAAGTGGTTAAGATAACGGAATTGAACAGAGGAATAAACTCTATTGAGTCAAAGTTATCTCAGTTATTGCTAATATTCTTATTTTTATCAGCAGGCCAGCGTCAAATAAGGGATTTTCACTTGTATTAACAGGCAGCTGTCGGTATTTTCGTTTGAACACAACATAAAAATGCTGGAGCAGCAATGACTCAAGAAAATCAAAGCACTTTGCACCCAGAACTTGTCTTAGGTGATGTGCTGCCTTCTTACAACGATAATAATAATTCCAACCACTTATACGTTTCATTATCAGAATTGGTGATGGATCGTGTCTTTTATCATCCAAGTATCGAGAGTCACTTAGATACTTTGACTGATATTGAAAAAACGTCTTTAGATGCGATCCTTGGCGATAAAACCGTCGATGAGCATTTTGTTTCGACCTTAGTGATTGCCATCCAAGCTGCCGTTCAGCCAAATCACACTTCTGTTCGTATCGCATTAAGCAGTGCTGATAGCTATGGCTTCCGCTCGCTGCTTGGCGGGAACTGTGAAGCTGAAGAGATTAACCCTGCACTAGGTGTTCGTGGCGTTGCTCGTTACGCGACACCAGAGTACAGCAAGG
This sequence comes from Vibrio sp. 10N.261.46.A3, assembly GCF_041472995.1. Lineage (NCBI taxonomy): Bacteria > Pseudomonadati > Pseudomonadota > Gammaproteobacteria > Vibrionales > Vibrionaceae > Vibrio > Vibrio sp. 10N.261.46.A3. The sequence goes on from NZ_JBFRRH010000046.1 coordinate 136,562, forward strand.
CTTTCGCTTTAGAGTGTCAGGTAATTAAAACGTTGCGAGAGCAGGGCATTAACGTTGAAGTGGTTGTGCCTTATGTACGAGCATTAAGCGATGCCGCTAAGATTATTGACCTGCTTGCCGAGCAAGGGCTACCACGTGGCCTTAATGGTTTGAAAGTACTGTTCTCGTGCGATGTGCCGTCTGCAGTGCTACTGAGCGAACGTTTACTGCATTACTTCGATGGTGTTGTTGTGAATGTAGATAGCTTAGCGTCTTTCACTTTAGGCGTAGACAAGCACAATGAAGCTCAGCAACACGCTTTTGATCCACAAAACGAAGCGGTTATTGCCTTGTTGGATATGATTGTTAAAGCAACCCTGAACGCGAAGAAGCCAGTGTTGCTAGTAACTCAAGGCTTAGTGGATTACCCACGTCTACAAGGTTACATAGCTGATTTTGAAGGCGTAGAAACGGTCGTGACTGCATAAATCGGTTTGTTGTCTTAATAAATCAACTGGTTGTATCCGTTTATTTGAAGCACTAAAGCTTTGAGAATGAAAGAGATATCATTATGCGATGATATCTCTTTTTTGTAACATTTTTTTGACATCCCTATCGCTAATCGATTAACTGGTCTGATGACTGATTTGACTAGGTAATCCGAATGTTGACCCCTCTACAAAAAGCAAATTTCTACTTGAGCATGTTTGGTTTTTTCAAAGTGCCTTTGATCTGGTTATGCAGACCAAAATTGCTCGCCCTGGATAACCAACATGTTGAGGTCAAAATCCCTCTTAAAAGACGAACGAAGAACCACCTTAATAGCATGTATTTTGGTGTTTTGGCTGTGGGTGCTGACGTGGCGGGTGGTTTTCTTGCGATGAGCAAATCTCAGCAGCAAGGTGAAAAGATTTCGTTGGCGTTTAAAGAGGTGACGGGCAACTTCTTAAAGCGTCCAGAAGGCGATGTACACTTCACTTGTAACGATGGTGAGTTGATCAACACCATGCTAGAAGAAACTATGTCTACTGGGGAGCGTGTAAACCAACCTGTAACCATTATCGCGACTTGCCCATCTTTGCATGGCGACGAGCCAATGGCCGAGTTCACGCTAACGCTTTCGATCAAGAAAGTCCCGTCTAGGAAATAGCTCGGAAGTAGATGGAAGCTTGAATAAGTGAATAAGTGAATAAGTGAATAAGTGAATAAGTGAATAAGTGGAAGAGCGGTATGCGAATTGAATATCCACATACCGTGTTGCACACCGTAGAAAAGTTAAGATTCTTGAGTGATTTGCTCGATATCGACGATCTTTGAACGGTTCATTACGATTTTCCAACGGTAATAGGTCGGTTCGTTATCGTGGTTGTTCTCTTTAATGATCAGGTTGAGCAAGTGGCGCTTTTCTACCGATTCACGGCTAACTTGCCCTTCATTCAAGCGATACACCTTATTTGAACCCTTATCCATCAATCGTGTCAGCGCTCTTAAGCTGATGGATAACGTTTCACGAGTCTCTTCATAACCACTCATGAACGTCGATGTCGACATCTCAGTATGCGAACGATAGTGCAGGATCTGCTCTTCACGTTGAACGACACGCTTCTTACGTATCGATTGAATACGGTCTGCTAGCTTAGAAAAGCTTGCGTAGTCCAACCACTCGAGTTTATGACCGACAGATTTATTGGTCGTCGGGTCGAAGTAACGGCGCTTCCATTTAGGTTTGCCTTTACGCAGCCAGCGCCAAAGGATGTCTCTCAAGTCATCTTTGAAGATTTCGCGTAATGCATAGATGAATGACATCGCCACGATGAAAGAAGCCGTAATCTCACCAAGAAAATCACGAGCCAAAATGACGGTTGTCGTCACCACCACCATCACCAAACCGGTCGCAATGCCTTTCACTGCACGCTTAACGTTCTTACCCATCGATGTCGTCTTTTCTTTAAGTACAATAGGGTGTTCTATTAAACGTCGCAGCAGTCGCATCTTGTTACTCAGACGGGTGACGTCTTCACGTACCCTAGCTGAGTTGTAGCGGTTGAGCTTGCGGTGAGCGGTTTCCTTATCACAAAGCGTTAAGAGTCGCTCCTTAATTGTGGAGTACTCGCTGCCACGTGGCATATGAGATACCAGCGATAAGAACTTTTGCTCTGTGTACCATGAAAGATAGTTATCAATGTTGGCGTAGTAGCGCTTAAGGTTTTCTTCATAGGGAATACTACGACGAAGCTTCTTGAGGATATCTAAAGCCAGTTCAATGACTTCATCTACTTCATCAGCCGTTACGTCGTCACTATCATTCTTATTCAGGCTACTTACCGCTTTATCTAACGCGATAACATATTGATAGGCGAACAAACTCAAACTGACACGATACTGCGTAATCGACAATCGTCCACGCTTAGCTAAGCGACTGTGCACCAAAGGTAAAAGTGTTTTGTCACTGTAGTAGGCACGTTTTTGAGTGATTGAGCTGTAGAAAAAGGCACTTTCAGAAAGCACTTCAGGAGTCAGTCCAAGTTCACCGGGAATGAATAGATAAACGTCCATGTCGAGCTTTTTTGTCTTAGCCATGGCATGGTTAATTTTAAGTGTTATCGCATCTTGTTTATCAACGGTGATCAACGATGTCTCCTAGAATGTAAAAATATGAATGAAACTAGCGAAAGCATATCAGAGATCACGTATAATCTCCGCCAAATTTAAAGTAGAGACAATCTTGATGATTAATATTGGTCAAATAAACAACTTAGAAGTAGTAAAACAAGCAGACTTCGGTGTATTCCTTGACGCGAGCGACTATGGAACCGTGTTGCTGCCTAAACGATTTACTCCTGAAGGTGTTGAAATTGGTCAAAAGCTAGATGTTTTCTTATACATTGATTCTGACAACCAGATCGCTGCAACGACTGAAAAACCGATCGCTCAAGTAGGCCAGTTTGGTTTGATGACAGTTGAAGGTGTTAACAGTACTGGTGCATTCATGAGCTGGGGCGTGAAAGGTAAAGACCTTCTTGTTCCTTTCAGCGAGCAGCGTGGCCGTTTAAACGAAGGCCAGTCAATCTTAGTATATGTATATATCGATAAAGCATCGAGCCGTATCGTTGGTACAACGAAGTTCAACAAATGGTTAGACAACACGCCTGCGACTTATAAGCAAAATGAGCAAGTCGATCTCATTATCGCTGAGCGCAGCCAATTAGGTTACAAAGCGATTGTGAACGGTGAACACTGGGGTATGATTTTCCCATCTGACATCATCGGTAAGCTGTTCATTGGTAAAACACTAAAAGGCTACATTAAAAACGTTCGTGAAGAAGACGGTAAGATTGATTTGTCTCTTCAGAAAATTGGTGTCGCTAAGATGGATGACCTAAGCACTAAGGTTCTTGACCTGCTTGAGAAGAAAGGCGGTTACCTGCCTTTGAATGATAAGTCTTCTCCTGATGCTATTTTCTCTGCATTCAGAACCAGCAAAGGTACGTTCAAGAAGACAATTGGTGGTTTGTACAAATCTGGCAAGATCACTATCGACAAAGAAGGTATCAGCTTAGTTAAATAAGCGATCCTCTCGGTCAAAAAAAAGCCCAAACCTTCCTGTTTGGGCTTAGGGGAAAGGGCTCCGAAGAGCCTACGCTAATCGTTTTAATCTTTTGACTGTTAGATTGAAGTCTAGTTTAGATTCTCTAAAGTGCGATTTTTCTTTTTGGAAATAGTGACTTGAATTGATATTTATATAATTAGTTGTTGATTTACAAGCGCTCGCACACTGACTTATATGGCCGATAGAATAGAAAAAGCCCAAACAATTAACGTTGCTTGGGCTTTTTGTTTATCTAGCTGTATACAGGGGGAAAGCTTTTAGAAAAGGTTCTTATCGCGCACGAGTTCGCGTGGTAAGCCGTTCTTCACTCGGTTGCCAACCCACTTACCAAGGTCGATGATTGCACCATTGTACTTCACTAGTACTTCACCTTTGCCAGACAGGCCTTCAGGGCGAACATCGCGTCCCATGAACCATTCACGAGCATCTTCAATGCTTAGCTCGACAACATTAGCTTCATTGCCAGTTGCAAGTGTTGTGGCCACTTGGTGCTGCCAGCGGTAACCTTTTTTATGGGTTTCGGCGATCTTGATTCCCATGCGAGAAAAACGGAACTCACCGATCATCGGCTCTAGCGCTTCTGGGAATAGCCAAACGTCTTTGTCACGAATCCAAACTTGAGTATCACTTGGTAGTTCGATATCGAGAGCATTTAGCAGTTGTTCAGAGACTTCTTGCTGAGTTTTCTTTGATGCTTTTTCAAATGGGAATTTACCCATACGCTTTTTAACTTCTGGTGGAGTAACAGACGCTAGTTTACGGATACGCGCAACAAAGAAACCTTCTGAGTCATAAACTTGAGGGAAGATGTGTAGAAAGCCTTCTTCTGTCGTGGTTGCTTTTGCATTGTCGAATAGAGATTCCAGAGATTCGAATTCAACCGCATCACCAAAGGTTTCTTTTAAGTGATGACACACTTGTTGGTTCTCTTCGGTGCTAAGCGTACACGTTGAGTAAACTAAAACACCATTAGGTTTGAGAGCATGGAATGCACTTTCAATCAGATCTTTTTGCGTGTCGGCAATATCGACCACAGATTGATACGTCCAGTTCTTCATCGCATCTGCGTCTTTACGAATGGTACCTTCGCCAGAGCAGGGCGCGTCTAGCAACACAGCATCAAACTGTTCTGGCAACCAACCACCGAAAACTCGACCGTCAAAGTTACTTAGAGCGGCATTACGAACGCCACAACGTTCGATGTTAGCGTGTAGGACTTTCACACGGCTTGCAGCGTACTCATTGGCAACCAATACACCGCGGTTATTCATTAGTGCAGCGATTTGCGTTGTTTTAGAGCCGGGTGCAGCCGCAGTGTCTAACACCGCTTGGTAATCAGCTTCACCTTGGAAAAGTGCCGAGGGTGGCATCATCGAGCTGGCTTCTTGGATGTAGAAAAGACCAGACATGTGTTCTGCCGTATTACCTAGTGGGGCTTCACTTTCATCAGCTGTAATCCAAAAGCCCGTTTCACACCAAGGTACAGGTTCCAGTTCCCAGCCTTTCTCTTTTGCTCGTACTAGGAAGTCTTCAACACTGATTTTCAATGTGTTGACTCGAATACTTTTACGAAGTGGTTTTTGGCATGACGCAACAAAAGAAGCCATATCTAGATGACTAGGCATGATTGCTTCGATGTGCGTTAGGAATTCTTCAGGGATATATACGTTAGCGTGCAAAAGAGTATCTCGATTTATTGCATTAATGCGGGGAGTTTAAAGCAAAATGAGGCCGCCCTAAACCATATTTATAGCAAACAACAAAAATGCAGCCGAATGGCTGCATTTTGATGAATAATTAATCTTCCAGAAACGTCAGGGAGTTCACTCTATGGACGAGGAATTGCGGTTCTCCATGATTTCCACTCATCTTCGGCTTGACGATAGAGGTAGAAAGACTGATCTTCGCTTGCTACTGGTTGAAGTTCATTCGTCGGCGGCGTTGAGAATGTAATCCCACCTCTTAATAAGCTGTCTACCGTTCCGGCTTTGATGTTTGCGCCAGACAGGCCGATAGAGACATCGACGCCCGACACGTTCCAGAACACAGTGTTTGCGCGGATTAGGTAAGCGTAATCAGGCTCTATTTGAATCGTAGAGATGATGCGGTCAGCAAACTCGCCCAGCTGAACATCAATAACACTGCCGATTTCTAGCTCACGGAATAGGATAGGTGTGCCTTCAGATACCGAGCCTCGCGTTTCGCTTTGTAGCTGGAATATCTTGCCTTCAGGCTGCACGGGTCCCTTGCTAAGCTCAAATTTCGTGTTTCTTTCACCTTTGCCCGGATCTACGTTGATGTGCTTAGAGAGCAGTGCAGAGACATTTTTGATGCCGTTAAGGCCAATCTCAGGCTCTGCCAACCAGAAGTGACTGTTCGCCACGGCAATCTTATCGACGTACTCAGGTAAAATACGCGCAGTAATTTCAATACCGCCCTTGTTGAAGTTCGGAATCACCAAAGTAACCTCACCAACAGTGACACCTTGATATTTGATCGCCATGCCCTTGCTGACTTCTTGATCGCCAGAAGAGGTGATAGTAATCGCGCGGCCAAATTTTCGAGCAGATTTTGAATCTTTGTAAAGCTTCCACACATCGCCAAGTTTGTTGTCGATTCCCGGCAGAGAGTCAAAAGCAATACCGCCTTGGATAAGGGTTTTAACTGGTGCCGCTTTAATGCTGATACCCGATAGTGATGCATCAACCTCAACGCCTGAACGGTTCCAGAAAACAGTTTGCTTGTTGAGTAAGTGTGTGTAACGATTTTCGATTGTGACTTTGATTCTTACGCCACCGTCGGCAAGCTGAAAATCAGAAATACTACCTACTTGTAGGTTGCGGTAGAGGAGTGGGCTGCCTTTAGAGATTGAAGGTAACTCACTGGCAAACAAAGAAAGTGTCTTTGAACCAGACTGATTAAACTTAGCAATTTCTGCTAACGACTTACTTTGGAAAAGTTGGTAGTCCGTTCGAGCTTCAGATTTGCCTTCACTTACAAAGCTAATCGAGCCAGTAAGAAGCTGTTTCGCTGGTGGGACCGTAACACTCAAGCCTGATTCGGTTAGCTCTGCAGTCGCACTACCTGTCACGAAGAAACGGTTGTGACTTTTAATAAGGTGCGCATACTCGTTGTCGATAAGCGCATCCATGAAGACTTCGTGTTTATCAGAGCCCGTACCAACACCATCAACTAATCCCACATGGATGATAGAGCCAACGGCAATGCCTTTGTAGAGCAGTTGTGTGCCGACATCTAACCCGAACGAATTGTTCGACGTTAAGCGAATCGCAACGGATTTCTCTTGTTCCTGACTGAATTCATTTTTGCGGATCGCAGTAAATCGACGTGCTTTTTCACCTTCGCCCGGTACCAAGGTTAAAAAGTTACCTGTCACTAAGTTGGCAATGTTTTTCATGCCAGTAAGAGACAGTTCAGCCTCTTCTAAAACGAATTTACTGCCACTATTTAAAAAGTCACTGAATGCCGGTTGAATAGCAGCGGATGCGACGACGTTTTCACGCCCTTCACTTAGCGATAAATCAGTGATTTGACCGATTTCGATGCCGCGATACATGATCGGAGCACCCGTAGCACTGATCTTGTTGTCATCTGGTACGGCAATCTTGATAGAGATACCTCGACCCGCTGTTTTCAGATCTGGGTAGAGTTTGAACTTGGTGTTCATCTCAACGGGTTGACCTTCTCCCGGAGAGTCGACCGCAATTGAACCGCCAAGCAATGCACTTAGGCTCTCTAGTCGAACATCAACACCAGAAAAGCCAATACTGGCACCTAAACCACTGACATTCCAAAAACGGCTTTGGTCGGTAATGATATGGCTGTATTCATCTTTAATTGACGCTTGAATCGTAACGGATTTCGCGTTGTCGTTTAACTGATAGTTGTAAACCTCACCAATTGGGATTTTACGGTAAACGATTTGAGAACCCACAGACACACCGCCTAGATCTTTGGTCGTCAGTGAAATATTCAAACCTTCAGAAGCCAGCAAGTCAGAAGGGGAGGATTCTAACGCTTGGAAAACAGTTTCCGGGTCTTCTTTGGCTTCGCTCGGGTGGATAGCAATATAGTTACCTGAAACAAGTGCGTCTAATCCTGAGATACCCGACAAACTTGCTGTTGGTTTTACTAGCCAGAAACGAGTGCCTTTTGAGAGTAGCTTCTTCGCTTCTGGATAGATGTCAGCATCGACATAGATACTCGATAGATCTTTGGATAAAGTGATGTCGCGCACCATACCCACCTCTAAGCCTTGGTAACGAATCGTTGTTCGACCTGCGACTAAACCTGCGGCATCTGAGAAGTATATTTGCACACGTTGCCCAGCATCGTGTATCGATTTCATGACCAACCAACCGGCTAAGGCGACGGTTAATATCGGCAGAATCCACAAAGGTGAGATGCCTTTGTTTTTCCTTACTTCTGGTGAATATGACGTTTGTGATTGGTTATCGTTGTTCATTCACTGACTCATCTTTAGAGGTGTAGTTATCCCAAATTAGCCTAGGATCTAAGCTTTCCGCTGCTAGCATCGTGAGAACAACTACGACGCCAAAAGCGACTGCACCATAACCTGGTGTAAAGTTTAAAATTTGTCCGCGGTCGACCAAGGTCATCATGATCGAAATAACGAACAGATCCATTACCGACCATTTTCCCACCCATTTCACGATGAAATAGATGGTCATACGTTGCCTGTGGTAAACGGCGCGCTTCATCTTGATACAGATTAAGATGTACGCGAGGCCCAGTATTTTCGCGACGGGCACGACGATACTGGCAATGAAAATGATCGCAGCGATGCCATACATATCGCTATTAATTAGCGAAGCGACACCGGAAATGATGGTGTCTTCCAGCCTTTGACCGTTGGTAATAAGGATAGAAATAGGAATAACGTTAGCGGGAACAATGGCCACAGATGCGGCAAACAGCAGAGCCCAAGTCTTCTGAATAGAGTAGGGCTTACGGTGATATAAGTCATGGTGACAACGCACACAAGTATGACCGTCAGGCTGAGATAGGTGACAGTTGTGACAGTGTACGTTCTTAGTTTCAGCAAAAGAGTATTCAGATTCTTTTGCCCAAGCTTCCCAGTAGCGACGCACACTGATGCGGCTTACCAGTAATACGCTGAAAAGCTGAAGAAGAATCAGGCCAATCAAACCAGGACCAACAAAAATATCCGAGTAATCTTGCAGTTTGAAACATGAGACCGCCAAACTTACCAGAAACACATCCAACATCATCCAATGTTTGAGAGTCTGAATAATGGCTAATGAATAACGAAAGGGGGTGAAGATCTTAAAACGCAGTGATGCATGAGTGATGAGTACCGACGTGCACACGAGCAACGGAGCGATCGAACTGCAGAACAGGATCAGCAAACCAAGTAGAGGAAAGCCTTCACCCATCAAGGTGAAAACACCCGATGGAAGCGTTGCGGGTATCATGACACCAATCAAGCGAATACTGATGAATTCGAAAAAGTGCGATGGGATAAATAGCAACAAACAAGTGACAGCTATTGCTAGGTTTCCAGACAGGCTAGGGGTGCCGCCTCTATAAAGCTGAGTGCCACATCTTGGGCAATAAGCGGACTTCCCTAAAGGGATGTCCATTTTATCTACGGGGAGTTCGCAGCCCTGACAAAGGCGCACTGAGCTACTATCGCATTGATGCTTAGTTGATAAAGGGTTGGTAACGGATGGGGAGGTCACGCGACCTCCCAAGTTGAAACGTTAGTTAGGCTCGATGCCTGACTTAAAGACTCAGAACCACAAACATCAGGCGTGCGATTGCACACTGCCATAGAGTGTTTGATAGAGTCCTTGTTGTTCAACCAATTCACCATGTGTTCCCGTCTGTGTGACTTGTCCATCTTCTAAAACATAGATTAGATCGGCTTGTTTCACCGCTGATAATCGATGAGCCACTATCAAAGTTGTGCGATCTTTCAAAAACTCGCTCAACGCTTTATGCAGCGCTGACTCTGTTGCTGTATCGAGTGCAGATGTCGCTTCATCAAGAATAACAAACTTAGGATTGCTCAGCACCATACGAGCGATTGCTAAGCGTTGTCGTTGACCACCAGACAGTCGAACGCCGTTCCTACCAATTTGTGTATCTAAGCCATTACTCAGTTGCTTGATGACATCTTGCATTTGAGCGACTTCAAGCGCACGCCACAACGACATTTCATCGTATTCAGCACCAAGGGTCAGATTATGCCTTAATGTATCGTTAAAGAGTATAGGTTGTTGTAAAACAACGGCAATTTGATTGCGTATTATATCAAAGCTGATGTCATCGGTTGTTTCACCGTTATAGCGAATACCCCCCGAGTCTGCTTGGTAAACCCCAATCAGCAACTGGATTAACGTAGATTTACCCCCGCCACTCGCACCGACCAAAGCGACTTTCTTACCTGCAGGGATGTGCAGCGATAGCCTATTTAAAACAGTGTTTTCCAATGTGTAAGAGAATGTAACGTCTTCGATGTCGACTGTCACTTCTTGATCTTCAGTAAATGGGTTCACTTTACTAATAGGGCGCTTCTCTTCTTCTAACTGAAGAAGATCGTTGATGCGTTGCAGTGCCGCTTTCGCGCTATACCAAGAGAATTGAATCCCTAGTAGCTCTTGAACTGGGCCTAACATGAACCACAAGTAGCCGAATACAGCGAAAATCTGACCAATGGTTAAGTCACTGAATAACACCATTAGCATAGCGACGGCACGGAAAAGCTCGAAACCCAATAAGAAGAGTAGAAACGAAACACGGCCAGCAGCTTCAGATTGCCAAGCGTATTTGTCTGCATCGATTCTTACTTGGTTTGCTTGAACCTTAAGCTCATCGAGAAAGATACGTTCTTTATTCGCCGCGCGCAGTTGGTAAATGCCGTCTAAGGTTTCCACCAAACGGTTTTGAAAGCGCTCGAAAGATTGGTTTTCGTACTTCTTAAGGTGTTTGACCCTGCTGCCTAGTTTACGGGAGAAATAAATTACAACAGGATTGACCAGTAAAATGAACAATCCTAAACGCCACTCTAACCACAACAGCACGATCGCTGTCCCGAACACGGTCAGGAAGCTGATGATAAATTTAGAAAGAGTCGAGCCAATGAACTTATCTATTGTCTCTATGTCTGTTATTAGGTGGGCGTTAATACCGCCACTGCCTTTGGTTTCGTATTGTCGAATACTGATGCGGCCAAGCTTATCTATCATCTTGCTGCGCATTTGATAGGTAATTGTTTTGGACACAAGCGTAAACTGACGCCCTTGCAGAATGTTCAGCGCTTGGCTAACGGAGCGCATGATAATCACTAACAACAAAGTTAGTGCTATATAGCCAGTCGGTGTTTGTAGTGAAGATGGAAGTAGGTGGTTCATCATCTCTAAGCCTGAAGCGGGCTTATCAAGTAATACTTCATCAACCATTAATGGCATGAGCAACGGGATAGGGACACTAATGAGAGTTGCAAATATGGCAATAATGTTAGCAAACAGTAATTTGGACTTGTGTTTTTTTACTTGAGTTATTAACCAAGAACGGCTAATAGTGTCTTCTGAATTGTTCATTGTAATGAGAATAAGTCCTATTTAGTTTGATGGCCGCATTCTACTGCGTTCTCTTGATAATGGAAGTCTCAATTTAATTGGAAGTTAATATGAAAATAGAACATTACCAACGCTTAACCAAACAAGCCGTTGCATTAATTGAATCAGAAACCGATCTAACTGCTAATCTTGCTAATATCAGTTCATTATTATTCATGGAATTGGATGACTTGAATTGGGCGGGTTTCTATTTAATGAAGCAGGACCAAGCTAAGGAAAAAGACGAACTTGTACTGGGTCCTTTCCAAGGTCAACCTGCTTGTGTGCGAATTCCAGTAGGGCGTGGTGTGTGTGGAACTGCGGTTGCGACGAATACAGTTCAGCGCATTCATGATGTTCATGAGTTCGAAGGTCACATCGCTTGTGACGCTGCAAGTAACTCAGAAATCGTTATTCCGTTCTCGATTGGCGAAAAAATAGCGGGCGTTCTTGATATCGATAGCCCAAATGTTGGCCGTTTTTCTCAAATTGACGAGGACGGATTAACATTTTTCATGGCAGAAGTGGAAAAGCTGCTTAATTCGCACGCGAACAAGGCATAAATTATTCTCTTACTGTGGTTTTTCCCAAGCATCTCTCTATAATACGTAAAAATATTTTCTTAATGCTCGCGGAAAACCGCAAAAACCAGGAACCCACATGGAAAACACTGAAAAGTTAAAAAACAGCAAAGAAGTTATCGCATATATTGCTGAATGTTTCCCTAAATGCTTTACTCTAGAAGGTGAAGCGAAGCCACTTAAAATTGGTATTTTTCAAGATCTTGCTGAACGTCTAAATGAAGACGAAAAAGTAAGTAAGACTCAGCTTCGTGCAGCGTTAAGACAGTACACATCATCATGGCGTTACCTGCACGGCGTAAAAGCTGGCGCAGAACGTGTTGACCTAGACGGCAACGCGTGTGGCACACTAGAAGAAGAGCACGTTGAGCACGCTAAAGCTACACTTGCAGAAAGCAAAGCGAAAGTTCAGGCTCGTCGTAAAGAACAAGCACAAAAAGCTCGTGAAGAAGGCAAAGCGAAACCTAAGGCGAAGAAAGCTCAACAGCCTCGTCGTCAAGCGCCTAAAGCACCAAAAGTAGAAAAGCCTGTAGAAACACGCGCTTTGAACGCTGACGAATTCATCGCTGGCAAAGAAGTAAATGTGAACATGGGTAAAGGAAACATGGCTGCGACCATTGTTGAAATCAATAAGGAAGATGTGCGTGTTCAGTTAGCAAACGGCCTACAAATGGTTGTTAAAGCGGAGCACTTGCGCGCTTAAAGGAGATACTCCTACGCATGAAATGCCGTTCAAAATTGACACTGATTGCTGCTAGCTTTTGGCTAGCAGCTTCAGCTCAGGCTCTTGAAGCCAAATTAGATCAGGACGATTTACCTCTACTCGCTCCTGAGGTCCAACACGAAACTGCTAGTAAACGTGTTACTTCTCGATTTACTCGTTCTCACTATAAACACTTCAATCTCAACGATGATTTCTCTCAAGCTATCTTTAATCGTTACTTAGAGATGCTGGATTATAATCGTAATATCTTCACTCAAGCTGATATTGACTCTTTCGCTGCGTCATCTACACAAATTGATGATCAACTGAAATCAGGCAATAACCAGATTGCATTCGATGTTTATAATTTGTCTATGCAGAAGCGTTTTGAACGTTTTCAATATGCATTGTCTTTGCTAGATACAGAGATTAAGTTTGATACTGATGAAAGTATTGAGCTCAATCGTAGTGAAGCTGAATGGCCAAAAGATATCGCTGAAGTGAATGAGCTTTGGAGAAAACGCGTTAAATACGATGCGTTGAATCTAAAACTTACTGGCAAAGAGTGGCCAGAGATTCAAGAAATTTTGGAAAAGCGTTACAACAATGCGATGAAGCGTATTACGCAATCGCACAACGAAGATGCTTTCCAAATCTACATGAACGCATTCGCGCGTGAAGTTGATCCGCACACCAGTTACCTTTCTCCAAGAAATGCAGAGCAATTCCAATCTGAGATGAATCTATCTCTAGAAGGCATTGGTGCTGTACTTCAGATGACAGACGACTACACCGTTATTCGATCTTTAGTTGCTGGTGGCCCTGCGTCAAATAGCAAACAATTGAGCGATGGCGACCGTATTGTTGGCGTTGGTCAAGATGGCGAAGAGATTGTTGATGTTATCGGCTGGCGTTTAGACGATGTAGTGCAATTAATTAAAGGACCGAAAGGGACTAAAGTTAAGCTACAGATCTTGCCAGATGGTAAAGATGCAAAAAGTCACGTTGTCACAATTGTCCGCGACAAGATTCGTCTAGAAGACCGTGCTGTTAAATCAGAAGTTATCGAGAAAGGTGGCAAGAAGATTGGCGTACTAGAAGTACCTAGTTTCTATGTTGGTCTTTCTAAAGATACCGATAAACTGATCACCGAGCTTAAAGAGAAAGGTGTTGAAGGTATTATTGTTGATTTGCGAAACAACGGTGGTGGTGCACTAACGGAAGCAACCGAACTCTCAGGTTTGTTTATCAAAGAGGGGCCTGTTGTTCAGGTTCGTGATAGTTACGGTCGTGTCAAAGTGAACAGTGATACTGATGGTGAAATCAGTTACCAAGGTCCGTTAACGGTATTGGTGAATCGCTACAGTGCTTCGGCATCTGAGATCTTTGCAGCAGCGATGCAGGATTATGGTCGTGCAATCATCCTAGGTGAAAACTCTTTCGGTAAAGGTACGGTACAACAACATCGTTCTTTGAATCATATTTATGATTTGTTCGACAAAGAGTTGGGCTACGTTCAATACACAATCCAGAAATTCTACCGAATCAATGGTGGCAGTACGCAAAACAAAGGTGTAGTGCCTGATATTGCTTACCCAACGCCAATTGACCCAGCAGATACTGGTGAAAGTGTTGAAGACAATGCTCTACCTTGGGACAGCATTGATAAAGCAAATTACTCAGTGTTACAGCGTAACGATGAGCAAATTGCTGCTTTAACAGCTCAACACCAAGCTCGTATTGCGACAGATATGGAATTTGGCTTTATCGCGCAAGATATTGAAAAATATAAGGCAGATAAAGACGATAACGACCTTTCTTTGAATGAAAAGGTACGTCAGCAAGAGAGCGATGATGCGGATGCGCTTCGTCTAGATCGTATCAATCAACGTCAAAAAGCCGCTAAGTTAGAGGCATTTAAGACGTTGGATGATATTCCTAAAGACTATGAAGCCCCGGATGCTTATCTTGATGAGTCTGTTGCTATCATGCTGGATATGATCAAGAAATAGAGCAAACGCCTGTTAAAAGGTGATTGTTTAAAGATACACAATTCAAAAGCGAGCCTAGGCTCGCTTTTTTTGTGTCTATGATTTGACAGGAATATCTGATTGTAACCGTTGAGGTTGTCGCAAAGAACACTCAATATTCAGGGTGATTTAGCTCCATTTTGCGTTGGATAATGACACTTAAGTTACTTCGCACTTAAAATTTAGTGACTTGGATCATATTTTTTCGCTTTCTAATCATTACGTGCCTAAGCTTAAAGAAAATGAGGGGGCGCGTATGAAATGGATTCTACTAATTTTATCTTGTTTAAGTTTTGTTGCTTTTGGGAGCGAGGTCGCTTCGAGCAGCCAACAATCAAAAAGTGATAGTAATCTATCTCATTTTGACCTTCCTCTGTTGCTTGGCGATTGGTATTTGATGAATCCAGATCCTGAGCAAGGTACTGAAAACTTTAGAGCAATCAAGCTTACTCTCGATTCAAATTACTCATTCACTATCGATATCCAAAAGAAAGACTACAGTGTGGATCATTGGGAAGGTTTGTATAACGCCAATGAAGACACCATTATTTTAGGTTTGAATACTTCTGAGCCTCAGGTTTACGCGTACAGCAGTAACCATAATATGCTGAATCTTAACGGTGTTATGTTCACCAAAGCCTTGCCAAACGCCCTAGCTGGAATTTGGTCAAGCGCTGAATTGTCTGGAAGCGATTTGCGTGCGAGTAACATTCAAAAAATGGATTTGGTGCTTCAACCTGATTTTATCTTCATGTTCCGAGTGTCCGATGAAGAAGGGGGGGAAGTCATTCGTCGTGGTGTGTATTACACCGAGGGCGACCAATTAGTACTACTTTATGAGAACGGCGAACACGGTACTCGTTACACATTGAACAGTGATGTTTTGACGCTTCAAGGTGAAGAGGGAGACATGTTCGCGGTGCTTAATCGAATACGATAAGTACGAGATTTAGCCATAAAATCGGTTCGTTGAAAATATGGCACACAGTTCATTTCTTAGCCGTTCCTTTCTGATTTGATTGATAAAATAGCAAAACATGGAGGCATTTTCCTACAATGCCTCCTTTTTTTAATATTCCCCTTGTGTTCTTGGCGCTCAACCTTTAGATATATACAGTTAACAAATAATTACGTATAACGATCAAAAGGAACCCGTCATGGCACATACACCTCAAGCCAAGTATCGTAAAGATTATCAATCACCATCTCACACTATTTCTGAAATCGATCTTACCTTCGATTTGTACGATTCAACATCCATCATTACGGCGGTGTCTAGTGTTAAGCAAGAGAAAGATAGCTCGACCTTAGTACTTGATGGTGAAGGCTTGAAGCTGGTTTCTGTTTTGGTAGAAGGTAAAGAGTGGACTCAATATGAACAGTCTGAAACTCAACTGACACTGAATGATTTACCACAAGAATTCACATTAACGATCGTAACTGAAGTTGATCCTGAAGGGAACAGTGCACTTGAAGGCCTGTACAAATCAGGTGGTGCTTTCTGTACGCAATGTGAAGCGGAAGGTTTCCGTCGTATCACTTACTACATGGATCGCCCAGACGTCTTGGCAAAATTCACCACAACGGTTATCGCGGACAAAGCAGAAAATCCATTCTTATTAAGTAATGGTAACCGTGTTGATGAAGGTGAAGCTGAAAATGGTCGTCACTGGGTGAAGTGGCAAGACCCACATCCAAAACCAGCATACCTATTTGCTTTGGTTGCGGGTGACTTTGACGTACTTCGTGATGCTTACACCACGCAATCGGGTCGCAAAGTTGACCTAGAAATCTTTGTCGACAAAGGTAACCTAGACAGAGCTAACCACGCGATGGTTTCTTTGATTAACTCAATGAAGTGGGATGAAGAGCGTTTCAATTTAGAGTACGACTTAGACATCTACATGATCGTAGCCGTTGATTTTTTTAACATGGGTGCGATGGAAAACAAAGGCCTGAACGTATTCAACTCTAAGTTTGTTCTCGCGAACGACCAAACAGCTACGGATACAGATTACCTAGGTATCGAAGCGGTAATCGGTCACGAATATTTCCATAACTGGACCGGTAACCGAGTGACTTGTCGTGATTGGTTCCAGCTTAGCTTGAAAGAAGGCTTAACTGTATTCCGCGACCAAGAGTTCTCATCTGATCTTGGCTCTCGCGCAGTAAACCGCATCAACAATGTTCGTATTATTCGCGGGCCGCAATTCGCTGAAGACGCAAGTCCGATGTCTCACCCAATTCGTCCAGAAAAAGTGATAGAAATGAATAACTTCTACACATTGACTGTGTACGAAAAGGGCAGTGAAGTGATCCGAATGATCCACACATTGTTGGGCGAAGACGGTTTCCAAAAAGGCATGAAGCTTTACTTTGAACGTCATGATGGCACGGCTGCAACATGTGAAGACTTCGTCGCGGCAATGGAAGATGCGTCGGGCGTTGATCTGTCTCAGTTCCGCTTATGGTACAGCCAGTCTGGTACGCCGACGCTGTCTGTTGAAAGTAAGTACGACGCAGAGAAGAAGCAGTACACGTTAACAACTCGCCAAGTAACGGCTCCAACTCATGAGCAAACGGAAAAGCAGGCTCTGCATATTCCTCTTGATATCGAGTTATACACGGCTGCGGGTGATGTGGTTGAGTTACAGTGTAATGGGCAGCAAGTTCATAACGTATTAAATGTGAAAGAAGCAGAGCAAACGTTCGT
The DNA here is from genome assembly GCF_041472995.1 of Vibrio sp. 10N.261.46.A3. NCBI lineage: Bacteria > Pseudomonadati > Pseudomonadota > Gammaproteobacteria > Vibrionales > Vibrionaceae > Vibrio > Vibrio sp. 10N.261.46.A3. The sequence continues at coordinate 153,803 of NZ_JBFRRH010000046.1, forward strand.
GTTTGAAAACGTTTCTGAGCAACCGATCCCTTCATTACTTCGTGAATTTTCTGCGCCAGTGAAATTGGAATACGACTATTCAGATGAAGAACTGATCTTCTTGATGGTAAATGCCCGCAATGAATTCTCTCGTTGGGATGCGGGTCAAATGCTATTGGCAAAGTACATCCGCAGTAACGTGGAGAAGGTTCAACAGGGTCAAGCGTTTGAGCTTTCTGGTTCTGTTGTTGATGCATTCCGTGGCGTACTGCTGAGTGATTCACTAGAGCCAGCGTTTATTGCAGAAATGCTCTCTCTACCAAGCCACAATGAAGTATCAGGTTGGTATGAGCGTGTTGATATTGATGCGGTCGCATCGGTTCTTAACTCAATGAAAGTAACACTAGCTGCGGAACTTGAAGACGAGTTAGCGGCGGTTTATCACAGCCACGCGCTAGCGGAATACACGATCGATCACGATTCGATTGGTAAGCGTACTCTACGTAAAGTTTGCCTAAGTTACTTAGCTCATACTGAGCAGGGTAATGACTTGGTTGTTGCAATGTACCAGCAAGCAAACAACATGACAGATACCATGGCAGCAATGGGCGCGGCAAACAGTGCGCAACTCGCATGTCGTGAAACCTTGATGGCGGATTACAGTGACAAGTGGAAACACGATGGTCTTGTTATGGATAAGTGGTTTGCATTGCAAGGTACAAACCCAAGTTCAAACGCCCTTGAAGTGATCAAAGCGTCGATGTCGCACCAAGCGTTCAGTTTGAAGAACCCGAACCGTACACGTAACTTGGTCGGTTCATTCTTAAACATGAACCCGGTTCAATTCCACGACAAGTCTGGTCAAGGCTATGCATTTGCTGGCGAGATCTTACGTGAACTGAACAGCAGCAACCCGCAAGTGGCTTCACGTCTGATTGATCCACTACTTAAATTCCGTAAGTACGACGATGCTCGCCAAGCTCTTATCAAACAGGAACTTGAGACATTGAAGAACATGGACAACCTAGCAAAAGACTTGTTTGAGAAAGTGACGAAAGCACTAGAGGCTTAAGTTCGCGCTCATTCAGCTAACTGTTTGCTATAACGAAAATTCATCAGTGGTAGAGAATATCTGCCACTGATTTTTTGTTTCTGGTTCATCGAATTTTCGATAAGCTAGAGACGTTTTCAAGCTCAGTTTCACCGTCAGACATCGTAAAGTGCCAAAAAACACCGGCACTGTATATTTATACAGGTATCGTATGAATCGCTATATTTTCCAACTTAACATCTCATATCAGCAGTTTTTGGCCAGCTATTCTGGTGCGGCAAGTAAAGTTCAAGTGATAACAACAACAGGTTTACGCTTACAGTTACCTGCAACTCGGTTCAGACCATTTCTTACACAAATAGGGGTTAGAGGGCAGTTTAGGCTGACAACTGACCAAAAAAATAAGTTTATTAAGTTAGAAGCTCTGTAAACCTTGGCGTGCCTAGTGAGTTAAAAGGAATCTTAATCACATAATCAAACATTTCACCTCTTACCACCTCTAAAACAATTAACTATTTTTCAATAATGCTTTTACAATAAATGAATGCATTACCTTTGCTTAACTCGTTAGTAGAAAAGCGCTCTACGGCACGTTTCAAACACCAGATTAAGTGATCCCCCTAATAATAAAATATAATTCTAATTGTGGAGTGTGACTATGACCGCACGTGAAACTGTGGTTCCAGTTTTACTTGAAAAAGTTTACAAGCTGATTCAAGACAAACTTGACCTTGCTCATCGACCTCTCGTAACTCAACTTGCTCAACACTTGTTTAGTAACGTTTCTCACGACGATCTGACTCAGAGAAACGAATCCGATTTATATGGTGCTGTAGTTAGCCTATGGCATCACATCAATGAAAAGAAAGCCGACGAAATCTCTGTACGCGTTTTCAACCCGACGGTAAGTCGTCAAGGTTGGCAGTCTACTCACACTATCGTTGAGATAGTCGTTCCAGACAGCCCATTCCTTGTTGATTCTGTAAAAATGGCACTGACTCGCCTAGACCTTTCTTCTCACCTTATGCTTCATAACCCAACACAAATCTCTCGCTCAGATAAGGGCAGTGTTGTCGGTGTTAGTAATAACGAAGGTGCATTCCAATCGCTTTTCCATATAGAAGTTGACCGTCTTAGCAGCAAAGCTGAAATGACAGCGCTTAAAACGGAACTGCTGGATATTTTTACCGACACTAGCTTAGTCGTGAACGATTGGTTGAATATGGTTGAAAAACTTAAAGAAGTGACCAATCAAGTTGAACAGCAAAAAGAGACCATTCCAGTAGACGGCCAACGCTTTGATGAAACGTTGGCGTTTCTTCGTTGGTTAGGTGAACACAACTTCACATTCATGGGTTATAAGGAATATGACCTAGTTTCAGTTAACGGCGATACTGAGCTGCAACCGACCAAGGAGCAAGGTCTTGGTTTGTTTGCGAATTCAGATCGTGTACGTAACGTTAAGCTATCTGAGTTTTCTGATTCGGCACGTCTTGAAGCGAAAAAGCCTTATGTGCTTATCGTAACCAAGGGCAACACGGCTTCACGCATTCACCGCCCAGCTTACAACGATTACATTGGTATTAAGAAGTTCGATAAGAACGGTAAGGTCATTGGTGAGCACCGCTTTACTGGTCTTTACACATCTGCCGTTTATAACCAAACCGTAGAAACGATTCCTCTTGTTCGTGAGAAAGTAGAGCGAATCTTAGATGCGAGTGGTTACCGTGAAGGTTCATACTCTTACAAAGCTCTGCACAACATTCTTGAAAACTACCCACGAGATGAACTGCTTCAAGCTCGAGAAGAAGAGCTACTAGAAGTCGGTACGGGCGTAGTGCAAATGCAAGATCGCGATCTTCTGCGTTTGTTTGTTCGCAAAGACCCGTTTGGTCGTTTCTTTAGCTGCATGGTTTACGTAACAAAAGATCGTTACAACACTGAGCTTCGTCGCCAAACACAGCGCATCTTGAAACAGTACTTTGGTTGTGAAGAAGAGGTTGAATTTACAACGTATTTCTCTGAAAGCCCGCTAGCGAGAACGCACTATATTGTTCGTGTTGATAACAACAACATGGATGTGGACGTGAAAACAATTGAGCAAAATTTAATGGAAGTATCGTCTACGTGGGATGACCGTCTGTCTGAGTCAATCATTGCAAACTTCGGTGAAAGCAAAGGTCTTCCATTATCGAAAGAGTACATGCGTGCATTCCCACGTTCGTACAAAGAAGACATGATGCCAGGTTCAGCTGTTGCTGACATCGAACGTTTAGAAGCATTAAGTGAAGACAACAAACTGGGTATGCTTTTCTACCGTCCTCAAGAAGAAGCGGCAGATTCAAAAGCAGTTCGTTTGAAGTTGTTCTACCACAGCGATGAGCCAATTCACCTTTCTGATGTTATGCCAATGCTTGAAAACTTTGGCCTACGCGTTATCGGTGAATCTCCATATGAAGTGCGTAAAACCAATGGTGTGACATATTGGATCCTTGATTTCTCTATGCTGCACAAGAGCGATAAGACTATTGATCTTCGTGAAGCTCGCGATCTTTTCCAACAAGCCTTTGCGGCAATCTGGGCAGGTGAGTTAGACAGCGATGGTTTCAACCGCTTAGTACTTGGTGCTGGTCTTTCTGGCCGTGAAATCTCAATCTTACGTGCTTATGCTCGTTATATGCGTCAAGTCGGTTTCCCATTCAGCCAACAATATATTGAAGACACATTGTCTCATTACCCAGAGTTAGCGAAAGGGTTAGTGAGCCTATTCGGCAAGCGTTTTGACCCGAAACTGAAGGGCAGCGCAAAAGGCCAACAAGATCTTATTAAGAAGATCACTGAACAGTTGGATCATGTAGAAAGCTTGGATGATGATCGTATCATTCGTCGCTACATGGAAATGATCACTGCAACACTTCGTACTAACTACTACCAAGTAGACGAGAACAAGCAGTCTAAACCTTGGTTAGCTCTGAAAATGAGACCAAGCGAGATTCCAGATATCCCAGCGCCGGTTCCTGCGTTTGAGATCTTCGTTTACGCACCAGACATTGAAGGTGTGCATCTACGTGGCGGTAAAGTAGCACGTGGTGGTTTACGTTGGTCAGACCGCCAAGAGGACTTCCGTACTGAGATTCTAGGCCTAGTTAAAGCGCAACAAGTTAAGAACACGGTTATCGTACCGGTTGGTGCTAAAGGCGGTTTCGTTTGTAAGCGTCAACACATGATGTCAGGCCGAGACGAGATCTTCGCTGAAGGTCAACGTTGTTACAAGCGCTTCATCCGTGCACTACTGGACGTATCAGACAACATCATTGAAGGTGAGGTTATTCCACCTAAGAGCGTTGTTCGTCACGATGAAGATGACCCTTATTTGGTTGTTGCTGCCGATAAAGGCACCGCGACATTCTCAGATCTAGCGAACTCAGTAGCGGAAGAGTACAACTTCTGGTTAGGTGATGCGTTTGCATCGGGTGGCTCTAACGGTTACGACCACAAAGCCATGGGTATCACGGCGAAAGGTGGCTGGGAATCTGTTAAACGTCACTTCCGCGAAATGGGTATCAACTGTCAAAGCACAGACTTCACTGCAATTGGTGTGGGTGATATGGCGGGTGACGTATTTGGTAACGGTATGCTGCTATCTAAGCACATTCGCTTACAAGCTGCGTTTAACCACATGCACATCTTCATTGACCCGAATCCAGAGTCGGCATCAAGCTGGGTAGAGCGTGACCGTCTGTTTAATCTGCCTCGTTCAAGCTGGGAAGATTACAATAAAGAGCTGATTTCTCAAGGTGGTGGCATCTTCTCTCGCCGCGCGAAGTCTATCTCTCTAACACCTGAAATTCAGAAAATGCTGGGCACCAAGAAAGCATCAATGGCACCAAACGACTTGATCAAAGCGATCTTGTCTATGAAAGTTGATCTGCTTTGGAACGGCGGTATTGGTACTTACGTTAAGTCTTCTAGTGAGACTCATACCGATGTGGGTGACCGTGCCAATGACGTGCTACGTATCGACGGCCGTGATCTGAAAGCTAAGGTTGTTGGTGAGGGCGGTAACTTGGGTATGACTCAATTGGGTCGTATTGAATACGCTCTAACGGGCGGTCGAGTTAATACTGACTTTGTCGATAACGTTGGTGGTGTAGATTGCTCGGATAACGAAGTTAACATTAAGATCTTCTTGAATGGCTTGGTGTCTAATGGTGATCTAACCGTTAAACAACGTAACCAAGTTCTTGAATCTATGGAAGATGAAGTAGGTGAGATCGTACTAGACGACGCTTACTGCCAAGCTGAGTCTATTTCTGTTACTGAGCACCAAGGTGTTGGCTTAGTGAAAGAGCAAATCCGCTTTATCCACACTATGGAAAAAGCAGGGTATTTAGACCGTGGTTTGGAATACATCCCAGATGACGAAACGCTGCTAGAGCGTGAGAAGCAAGGCCAAGCACTAACAAGACCAGAGCTATCAGTATTGATCGCTTACGGTAAAATGGTTTTAAAAGAAGATCTTGTGAGTGATGATATTGCGAATGATGAGTTCCATGCTCAACAACTGATGCAATACTTCCCAACAGAGTTACGCCGTAACTACTCTCAGCACATGGATAACCATCCACTTCGTGCAGAGATCATTGCGACTGCGCTTGCTAACCAAATGGTTAACGAGATGGGCTGTAACTTTGTGACTCGCTTGCAAGAAGAAACGGGCGCAAACATTGTTGATATTGCGAATGCTTACGCGGCATCACGTGAAATCTACGGTTTGGGTAAGGTATTGAAGAACATCCGTGAACTGGACAACATCTCAAGTTCTGAAGCTCAATACGAATTGCTTTACCATGTGCGTCGTACACTTCGTCGTCTAGCACGCTGGTTGCTAAGAAACCGTACCGGTAAACAGTCAGTGAATGCATTGATTGAGCTTTACCAAGGTGATGTCGTTGCGATTACTGAGAAGCTGGATGAAAACCTAGTGGCTTCAGAAGTAGAAGAGCATCAAGCAATGGCTCAACTTTGGATTGACCAAGGTGTAAACGCTGAGCTGGCTAATTCAGTGGCTCGTTTGTCTAGCCTGTACTCAGCACTGGATATATCCACAGTAGCCCGTGAAACAGGTAAAACAGTACAACAAGCGTCTAAGCTTTACTTCAACCTTGGCGACCGTTTGTCACTGCACTGGTTCTTGAAGCAAATCAATGGCCAAGCTGTAGACAACAACTGGCAAGCACTGGCGCGTGCGGCATTCAGAGAAGATCTGGATTGGCAGCAACGTCAGTTAACTGGCCAAGTACTTAACTGTGGCTGTGCTTCAGACATCGATGTGATTAAAGCGCTTGATGACTGGATGGAAAGTAACTCTGTTTCTCTACATCGTTGGGAAAGCATCCTGAACGAATTCAAAGTGGGTTCTGTTCATGAGTTTGCTAAGTTCTCAGTAGCACTGCGTGAATTGATGCTGTTGAATCTAAACTGCATGTCGAAAGACTAATCGTTAGATTAAAATGAAAAACTATAAGGGCAGGCCATCGGGTCTGCCTTTTTCGTTTGGCTAAACAGCTTTTCGTAGATTAACTATTCATACAAATCTCACTGCATTAGCGAGCTGGTGGCTGAGCTGATGTATTAAGGAACATTACAAATGGATAATCTGAGCTTGAAACGATAACGTTTGCTTAATAATGAACCTCATTCGTTAGTAAACTCGATTATCTTACCCTTACAGACAGTAATAGATTGAATAGTTGGGTAAATAAGTAAATAATATCGCCCCGTTTACACGGGGCTTTTTTCTATCGGAGGCACAATGCTTTACCGTCTAGCCAGAACTGGCTTTTTCCAACTTGATGCCGAAAAGGCACATGATCTTGCAATTCAAAATTTCAAGCGCTTCACAGGCACACCTATTGATCTTTTGTATCGCCAACAATTACCTCACCGACCTGTAGAGTGCATGGGTCTTACTTTTAAAAACCCAGTTGGCTTAGCTGCCGGCCTAGATAAAAACGGCGAATGTATCGATGCATTTGGCGCAATGGGTTTTGGTTTCGTAGAAGTAGGAACAGTGACTCCACGTCCGCAAGCGGGTAACGACAAACCTCGTTTATTCCGTCTTGTTGAAGCTGAAGGTATCATCAACCGAATGGGTTTTAACAACCTAGGCGTCGACAACCTTGTTGAGAATGTTAAGAAGTCGAACTACGATGGCATCTTAGGCATTAACATCGGTAAGAATAAAGACACACCAATTGAAAAGGGTGCTGAAGATTACTTGATCTGTATGGAGAAGGTATATCAATACGCTGGTTATATTGCAGTGAACATCTCTTCGCCAAATACTCCAGGACTTCGTTCTCTACAATACGGCGAAGCTCTAGACGATCTATTGTCTGAACTTAAAACCAAACAATCTGAACTGGAAGAGAAGCATGGTAAATATGTGCCTCTTGCTCTTAAGATTGCTCCGGATCTAAGCGACGACGAAATTCGCCAAATTTGTGAATCATTGATCAAAAATAAGATCGATGGTGTGATCGCAACAAACACAACATTGGATCGTTCAATCGTTGAAGGTATGAAACATTGCGATGAAGCGGGTGGCCTAAGTGGACGTCCAGTTCAATCTCGTAGTACTGAGGTAGTTCGTAAACTTCATGAAGAGCTTGGTGACAAACTGCCGATCATTGGAGTAGGTGGTGTTGACTCGTATGTTGCTGCAAAAGAGAAAATGATGGCGGGCGCTAAGCTTGTACAAGTTTACTCTGGTTTCATCTACAAAGGCCCAGGCCTAGTTGGCGACATCGTTAAAAATCTATAAGCTGAGATTGCTTTTATTTTTGAAAAGCGACAATCTGGCATCGTCTTACTAAAAGAGACACTGTAACTCACTGAGTTGTAGAGAAAAGCGATAAGAAAGAGGAATTCATTTCCTCTTTTTTTTTGCCTATTGCTCAGTAAAATTACTGTAATTGAAGGTAATTTTGCGTTTTACCTAATGGAATGGTTCAACAGTGTGAGACGAAATGATGCTTAAACCTAGCGATACATGGAGTTGGTATTACGATGAGCAGCAATGTTCATTAATGCTAAACCTCGGAGAGGATATGATTTTCAAAACGAATCTGGTCCGCAATAAGCTGGTGGACTGCGCGTTTAGAGATAATGAATTCACCGTTGATGACGCATCTTCATACCAAACCTTCAAAGAACAAATTTCTGGCTTAGAACTGTCTGAGCCTCGTCAAGCTGAACTCGCGCTTTATTGCGTGGCAGCAAAGCGCTTCCACAAGCCTGTACAGCCTAAGAGTTGGTTCTTCGACTCACAGGGCGCTGGCCACGAATATCCTCAAGAAGGGGATATCGTACAAATGAATAACGAGCATAGCTTAGGGTATTTCATTGTATTAGAAGTGGGAGAGTGTGCGAGCCTATGTGCATTTGTCGACCTAGAAGAGTTTCTGCTTACACCTTCAAAAGGGTTACGCTTTGGCGACTCGATTAAGGTCATGCACGATAGAATGATAGACGCGAACGCTATTCTTCATCAAACGCACATCGCGATGGTCGGTTAGCCTTCAATCTAGCCCGTCATTTCTCACACACATCGCAGCGCATCAACCTGTCAAATCTTCCCCAAAATCGGCTCATTAGCCGATTTTTTTGTGCCTAAAAAACCTCAACCTGATAAATGCATCACTGCTTATCCATTTAAATAGTGAACTTACGACTATTTTTTCACCTTAATTTCTGCCTGTTTTTATCGCCAGAACTGCAATTTGCCCATCTTTATTCCCTGTTTTTGTCCTTTTGTAGCTAGCTTTCACCCTCAAATTTCATTTGGTATATACCAATTTTGGGGTGAATATAAATTCACATTGTCGCTTTGGCGGGGATTTGCTCATGAATCGTGTTGGTTTGATAAGTCTTATGTTCTAAGGGGATGTGGGTAAGCGATCGCTTCAACACTGTGCGTTTGCTAGCCAGTTAGAAGAAAGATTCAATGAAAAGACGAGTTTAGTGTGATGCTCTAGTAACAAATTCAGGTATAATCGAGCTCATTTTTATCAATAAAAGAACACTATGAATCAATATCTAGCGGTTACCTCAAATGGCCTTGAGAATTTATTAGTTGAAGAACTAACCCAACTAGGGATTACAAACGCAAAACCTGTTCAAGCAGGTGTTAAATTCAAAGCCACCAATGAGCAAATTTATCGTTGTTGTTTGTGGAGCCGTTTGGCTTCTCGATTTGTACGTGTCCTTTCTGAATTCACTTGTATGGACGACATGGATTTGTACCTATCAACCACTGCGGTTAACTGGGTAAATCAATTCCATAGCTCTAAGCGTTTTGTTGTTGACTTCAATGGTACGAACAACGAAATCCGCAATAGCCAATACGGTGCGATGAAAGTAAAAGATGCCGTTGTTGATTGCTTCGAGAAGAAGTCTTTACCTCGTCCTTCTATCAGCAAAGAGAACCCAGACATTCGTATTCACGTTCGTCTACACCGTGATAAAGCGATTCTTGGTGTTGATATGGTGGGCAGCGGTCTTCACCAACGTGGTTACCGTCCAGAATCAGGTCGTGCACCTCTGCGTGAAACGCTTGCTGCAGCGATTCTTCTCCGTAGTGGTTGGGATGCGACTAAGCCTTTCCTAGACCCTATGTGTGGTTCAGGTACGTTAGTGATTGAAGCGGCAATGATGGCTGCAAACATAGCTCCAGGTGTTAAACGCCAGAAGTGGTGTTTCGAATCATTAGAAGATTTCGAACCAGAGCTTTGGGCTGAAGTGAAAGCTGAAGCAAACGTTCAAGGCCGTCGTGGTGTTAAGAAAGTAGAATGTAAGTTCTATGGCTATGACAATGACGAACGCATGATCAAAACAGCGCGTGACAATGCTCGTCGTGCTGGTGTTGAAGAGTTGATTGAATTCGAAGTAGGTGATGCTGCAAAACTTAAGCGTCCTACCGAGTTTACTGATGGTGTGATTGTTTCTAACCCACCTTATGGTGAGCGTCTTGGTACAGAGCCGGGTCTTATTGCTCTTTACACAGCATTTGGCGCGCAGCTTAAAGCTGAATTTGGCGGTTGTAATGCGTCTATCTTCTCTAGTTCAGATGAACTACTGAGCTGCTTACGCATGCGTGCAGACAAACAGTTCAAATTGAACAACGGTGCGTTACCGTGTCACCAAAAGAACTACTCAATTTCAGATCGTCCGATGTCAGAACGTCCAACGGGCGAACAAGAACAACTGATTGCGCCAGACTTTGCAAACCGTCTTAAAAAGAACATCGGTAAAATCGGTAAGTGGGCTAAGAAAGAGCAACTAGATTGTTACCGTATCTACGATGCGGACTTACCAGAATACAATGTAGCGATTGACGTATACCCAGGTCACCTTGTGATTCAAGAATACGCAGCGCCTAAAGATGTACCGGAAGAGAAGGCTAAACGTCGCTTAACCGATATTATCCGTGCTTCTATTCAAGTTACGGGCGTTGAAGCAAACAACGTGGTTCTTAAGGTTCGTCAGAAACAGAAAGGCCGTTCTCAATACCAGAAGATGGCTCAAGACTCATCTAACCTAGAAGTGAACGAATACGGCGTTAAGCTGATTGTTAATCTTCATGATTACCTAGATACAGGCTTGTTCCTAGATCATAAGATCACTCGTCGTCGTATTGGTGAGATGGCTGCTGGCAAAGATTTCCTAAACCTGTTCGCTTACACGGGCAGTGCATCTGTTCATGCTGCAGTGGGTGGCGCACGCTCTACAACAACGGTTGATATGTCGAATACCTATCTTGACTGGGCAAAGCAGAACATGGAGCTTAATGGCCGTGTTGGTCGTCAACATCAATTTGTGCAAGCTGACTGCTTACAGTGGTTGGTTAAAGAGCAGGGTTCTTACGACCTGATCTTTATTGATCCACCTACGTTCTCAAACTCTAAGCGTATGGATCAATCGTTCGATGTTCAACGTGATCACATTCAGTTGATGGAAAACCTTAAGCGTCTTCTTCGTGAAGAAGGCACGATTGTGTTCTCTAACAATAAGCGTCACTTCAAAATGGATCTAGAAGGTCTAGAAGCGTTAGGTCTTAAAGCTCAGAATATCTCAGCTAAGACGCTTCCATTGGACTTCTCTCGCAATAAGCACATTCATAACTGCTGGTTGATTACACATAAGTAATTAAGAGATTGTATAAGGATATATAGTGCTGACTCTCTACAGTACAGAAGGGTGCCATCTATGTGAGATGGCATTCAAACTCACGGAACAGTTAAACATTAGCCATCACGTCAACGTTGTCGACATTGCATTTGATGATGAGCTCTTTTCCCGTTACGGGGTCACTATTCCGGTGCTCAAATTTGAAAGCTCTGATCTTTCTCAAAGCTCAGAGCTTAACTGGCCATTTGGCTTGTTAGAACTTAATGATTGGTTAAAGAAGAATGGCATTACTTACAATTCATAACGGGCAATTAGCGTTTGGCGATCACCCGTTATTAGATCGTGCGGACTTTGCACTGCAAGAAAACGAACGTGTGTGTTTAGTAGGGCGCAATGGCGCTGGTAAGTCTACATTGATGAAAATCCTGTCTGGGAACATCATCATGGACGACGGCAAGATGCAAATCACACAAGATGTGGTTGTATCTCGCCTTGAGCAAGATCCACCGCGTAATGAAGAAGGCACCGTTTATGATTACGTTGCTGGTGGCCTAGCGGAAATCGGTGAACAGTTGAAGATCTACCATGATCTTCTGGATCTCATTGGTACTGACCCTAGCGAAAAGAACTTAAATCGCCTTACTCGTGTTCAAGAGCAACTGGATCATGCGAACGCATGGCGCTTTGAAGATCGCGTAAGTAACGTAATGGCTGCGCTTAAACTTACTGCTGAAACAAAACTGACTGATTTATCTGGTGGTTGGCAACGTAAAGCGGCACTTGCTCGTGCGCTTGTATGTGACCCAGACGTGCTTCTACTCGATGAACCGACTAACCACTTGGATGTTGCAACTATTGAATGGTTAGAAGGCTTCCTGAAAGACTTCCGTGGTTCAATCATCTTTATCTCGCATGACCGTGCTTTCATCAAATCGATGGCAACACGCATTGTTGATCTTGATCGTGGTAAGTTGAGCTCGTTCCCTGGCGATTACGAAAATTACCTATTAGATAAAGAAGAAGCGTTACGTGTCGAAGAGATGCAAAACGCTGAATTCGATAAGAAGCTTGCTCAAGAAGAAGTATGGATTCGTCAGGGCATTAAAGCTCGTAGAACTCGTAACGAAGGCCGCGTACGTGCGCTTAAGAAGCTACGTGAAGAACGTTTGAATCGTCGTGAAGTGCAGGGCAAAGCGATTATCCAAATCGACGATGGCCAGCGTTCAGGCAAGATTGTATTTGAAGCTGAGAACATTAACTTTGGCTTTGAAGGCAAAGAGATTGTTAAAGACTTCAGCTTCAACATCATGCGTGGTGATCGTATTGCTCTGATTGGTCCTAACGGTTGTGGTAAGAGTACGGTACTTAAGCTGCTTCTTGACCAGCTTAAGCCAGATTCAGGTCGTCTGCATTGTGGTACTAAGCTTGAAGTGGCTTACTTCGACCAATACCGTGAAATCCTAGACCCTGAGAAGTCTGTAATTGATAACCTAGCGGATGGTAAGCAAGAAGTGACAGTAGGCGGCCGTGAGCGTCATGCACTAAGCTACTTACAAGATTTCTTATTCTCTCCAAAACGTGCTCGTACTCCTGTTAAAGCGCTGTCTGGTGGTGAGAAAAACCGTCTGTTATTAGCTCGTATCTTCCTTAAGTCGAACAACTTATTGATTCTCGATGAGCCAACCAACGATCTAGATATCGAAACTTTGGAACTTTTAGAAGATTTGCTTGCCAACTATCAGGGTACGCTTCTTTTAGTGAGCCACGATCGTCAGTTTGTAGATAACACGGTTATGACAAGTTGGATCTTCGAAGGTAACGGTGTGATTGAAGAATTTGTTGGTGGCTATCACGATGCTCAGCAGCAAAGAAAGCAAGCATTAGAGTACCGACAGGTTGAAAAGCCATCAAAGCCTGAAAAAGTAGTTGAGGAAACTCCCAAAACTGCGCCAGTTAAGGCTAAACCTAAGAAGTTATCGTATAAGCTACAACGAGAACTAGAAGCGCTACCAATGCGTTTAGAAGAATTGGAAACTCAAATTGAAACTCTTCAGGAAGAAGTCAACGATCCAAGCTTCTTTTCAAAATCTGTAGAGCAGACACAACCAGTATTAGATAAGCTATCTGCAGCAGAGCAGGAGCTTGAAGTTGCTTTTGAGCGCTGGGAAGAGCTCGAGGCACTACAACAGGAAAGTTAAGAAGTAATAATGACTTGTACTAAATTTAAATTAACTACAGTTGCAGCACTAGTTTTTGCTGCAACTAATGCCAACGCAGCGCTGTATAACGTAGTGGAAGTAACGCCTTCGATTAAAGATGCTTCCGAAATCTTTGGTGTTGCGATTCAGCCTGGTGCTGCTACCGATGGAACGAACGACCTTGCATTAGGGTGTTTTGATTCCGCCGCGACCAACTGTGCGGACAGCACATTTAAACTTGCTGGTGAAACTCGTGATACTGTTGAAGCGGTAAGTTATCGTGAAGAAGTACCATTCGCGATGGACGCAGCGTTTCAATATATTCAAGATCGTGACGATTTTGAAGACTATTGTCGTCGAGAATTGAGATATTCGACTTGTGAAAGTTGGGCAGACAATCGATGGGCTACTTGGAGCAAAGAAAGTGACCTAAGCTATGTGAATGCGAAAGCCTTTGTTGGCAAAGATGGTAGTTCTATTAGTTCTTTTAACGTATCGATTACTGCACTAGATGATTCTGGTGCACCTTTAGGTATTGAGTCAAACGGTAATGATATTCGCTATAATGCGGTTACAACTGTTCCTCTTACAGCCTCATCTGAATCTCGAGCTTGGGGTGCTTTAACCGTTAACGATGGTACTACCGACATAGTCTATAACTTTGGTAGCATTTCTGTAAAAGGGCCAGCGACAGGTACTTCCAACACAACATTTAGTTCTAAAGCTGCTATATGGAAGGATGGTGAAATACACGAGTTTGATTGGACTCGTGGTGGTAATGCTCAAGAAGGCGATTATTTTGCACAGGGTAGTATGCGTGGCCTTGCGGTAAATTCTGGAAAGCTATATGGGGTTGGCTTTGATACTGTGGATGGTAACGGTGATCTTCAAGACATGAATGCAAGTGTCTTTGTGAGTGATTCATTAGATATTTCCAGCGCTAACTGGACAACAAAAGTCATCAGTGGCGCAGAAGTTAATTCAGGCTCAAATAACGATGATGCTAGATACAGTAACTCTGTAGCTACTGATATTAACGATAACTTGTTCGCTGTTGGTTATGCCAAGCGTAATGGCTATGTGCCAGAGAACGGCAGTGCAGGTAACAAGATTTTTGTTGTTACTGATGCGACAAATCCTACAGCAACATATTTATCTGATGGTATTTTCTTCGACGGTTCGAGCGGTGAAGCTAAAGCAGTTAACAACTTTAACGAGTTTGTTGGCCAAATAGATGCAGAAACCACTCGTGAGGTTGATGGTAGCGAGCGTAGACACCGTGGTTTTATTTACCCGTATCAAGCGACCGGCACTGATGCATCAAGAATTGCGCTGTTTGAGAGTAAAGCTTGGTGGTTAGATGATCTAACAAATGACGGCAACGCGTCTGGAGAGAACAACAAGTTCCGAATCATCGATGCTACTGACATTAACGATGCTGGTGTAATTTCTGCTACTGCTATCAAATGTACCGTTGGTGGCACGACTCAACCATACGATACTACATCTCACAACTCATACTGTGGTGGCGCTGCGTCTAACGCGGTAGAAGAGGTTGTAGCCGTTAAACTGGTTCCAATTGCTGGTGCTAGTAAAGATGATATTCAAACTCGTAGCGCCGATACTGAGAAAGTCGATCGCCAAGGTGGTAGCCTAGGTTGGTTTGCTTTGACTGTACTTGGTCTGTTAGGGTTCCGCAGAAAATTTAAATAATTTTATCTCTTGAGCCCGAGTTCACAATTCTGAACTCGGGCTTTTTTTCGCCTTGAGAAAAGTGAAAATTTGATCGATTCTTAAAGTTGGAGTCACAAAAACTCCGCAAAGTTGTAATCATTGTATGTTAGTAAATGGAACACCCGTATGAGGACTGCACTATGAAGAGACAAAAGCGTGATCGACTAGAACGAGCACAATCTCAAGGTTACAAGGCTGGTTTAAATGGACGGTCGCAAGAAGCTTGCCCATATAGCCAAATGGATTCTCGGTCTTATTGGTTAGGTGGATGGCGTGACGCCAAAGATGACAAGCAATCAGGTCTCTATAAGTAGAATAGGGCGCAAAGAATTAAAGGTCAGGGCTCCATTGTCTGTTGATTCCAACGGCTGGAGCCGTGTTAGTTTCAGAAGAGTGCCAAGATCCCCAGAGATAAAAGTATTATAATTTCGCTATCATAAGAGCGCCTTGCTGGTGGATTTAACCTATTTCACACTTGGGATTGGATACCTTGGCGCACTATAACTAAATTTATTGAAATGAAAATAAAGCAGCCATGGGCTGCTTTATTAAAAATCTAACTATTAGATTAGAATGCTGACGTATCTTGGAAAAGGCCAACTTTCAGATCTTTAGCAACATAGATCTCTTTACCATCAACAAGTACGCGACCATCCGCTAGGCCCATAACTAGGCGACGGTTAACAACGCGCTTCATGTGGATCTCGTAAGTTACTTTTTTCGCAGTAGGTAGAATTTGACCAGTGAATTTCACTTCACCAACACCTAGAGCACGACCTTTACCTTCGCCGCCAACCCAACCAAGGTAGAAGCCAACTAGCTGCCACATTGCGTCAAGGCCTAAACAACCAGGCATTACTGGGTCACCCGGGAAGTGACAATCGAAGAACCATAGGTCAGGAGTAATATCCAGCTCAGCAAGAACTAAACCTTTACCGTAATCACCTTCAGTTTCAGACATCTTAGTGATGCGATCCATCATTAGCATGTTCGGTGCTGGTAGTTGAGGGCCTTGTGGCCATAGTTCGCCTTGGCTTGATGCTAGAAGCTCTTCGCGAGTGTAAGAATCACGTTTGTTTTGCATTATCAATTACTCCGATTTTTGATAGGTGCATATTAGTGAACAGGTGTACGCTAAACAAGTCCGATCAGTACTAGACAAACCAGTTTTTAATGCGTCCAACGATTCCAATAGGGTGCTCATGTCTTTCAAAGTTTTCAATACGTTCCGCGATTTTACTCAGAACGCTTTCTTGTTCATCATCTCTAAATGGTTTGTTCATAATGAGTGGAATTGCTTCGTCTACATTAGACACAGACCAAATATGGAATTCTTCATTCTTAATGCTTTCAATAAGGTCAGGCTTTAGTGCAAGATGCCTTAAGTTCGATCTTGGAAGGATCACACCTTGTTCGCCTGTTAAGCCGTTGTGTTTACAAACATGGTAGAAGCCTTCGATTTTCTCGTTTAGCCCGCCAACAGCTTGTACACGACCAAATTGGTCTACTGCACCAGTAACCGCAATTTGTTGATTGATAGGGTATTCAGACAAAGCACTCACCAGAGAGCACAGTTCCGCTAGAGAAGCACTATCGCCGTCTACTTCGCAGTACGATTGTTCAAACACAACAGAAGCAGCGTATGGCAACGGATCTTCAAGGTTTAGAGCGCTGCTCACAAATGCTTGCATGATCATCATACCTTTAGCATGAAGATTACCACCCAGCTCGGCTTTGCGCTCAACGTCGGCAATGTCACCATCACCAAAGTGAATAACGCAGGAAATTCGTGCAGGTTCACCATAAGAGATCGGGTGTCCTGGAACATCGATAACCGTCAGACCATTAACTTGACCAACTTGTTCACCCTCGGTTTCGATAATGACTTGGCCATCTCGAATATCATCAAGAGCTCGTTCTGGTAGATACGATTCACGGTTGTATTTGTGCTGTTGAGCTTGTTGGATATGCTGAATATCAATTTCACCATTGTCGGATTCAATCAAAGCTTCGTTCAATAACGCATTGTGCCAAATAGGGCATAATGGAATATAACTTTGATCTTCAGTCTCTCTTGCGCCGGCAGTAAGAATGCCCGTCAACGCTTGTTGCGTGATGGTTGGCAATTCATAGCGTTGTTGAAGCCACTTAAGGTAACCAAGATATTGAGTCAAAGTTTCTTCAGAGAGCTTGATGTCTTGTTCAATTTCGCTAAATAGGCAAAAACCGGTTTGAATATCGCTGTCTAGATAATCAAGGTCACCTAGTTGAGCTCTATCTCCAACCACAATCAACTTAATGTTGTATGTCAGAGGCAAAGTTGGAGATTGGTTCAAGTGCTCTGGGTTGCTGCTGATTGGCTCTACGGCTTCACCAAGCAATGCTGATTTAAGCAGTAACCAGCTTCCTGGGTTGGCCAAGATCAAGTTTGCTGAAACGATCAGATAGCCGTTGTTTGCTCTAGCCAATAGGCCAGGTTTTGTTGCAACAACCTTACCGTCTTTCGATTGAACTTGGTCAAACAGAGAAACAGCATTTAAAGACTCAGTTTTTATAACCGGTAGAGTGTGATCATCTAAAGCAGAGATTAGAGATTCAACAATCATTTGACGATAGATCGAGTTGTCTGGAGCGTTTACAAGTAAAACACGCGAAAGGTTAGACAAACGGACAAAGCGGGTTAGCGCATCTTTGAATCTATGTTGAATATCTGAAAACGGGAAAGGCGAGATGTCAGGGAATTGCTCTAATTGAGCGCTATATTCGTCGTACTGAGGCGTAACATGTCGCCAATCTACTTGAGTCATTTAAGTTTCTGATTATGATAATGAGGTAGGGAGTATATAGAAAAACCGATCTCGCTTGTAGCTCTATGTTGTAGTTACTAATCACTAAGCTAATATAACTATGATCTTGGTCTATTCTTTCAAGACAATAATTGTTAAATAGCCTATTTTGGGTTACGCTGTCACTAGGATTAACTCTCGAGATTAGACATGAAATATCAGCAACTTGAAAACTTGGAATGTGGTTGGAAATGGAACTATCTGGTCAAAAAATGGAAAGAAGGCGAGTCGATCACCTGCCACATTGATTCAAGTGAAGCTGACGTTGCTGTTAAAGCCTTATTGAAGCTTGAACACCAACCTACAGGTGTCCTTGAATGGATATCTAACAACATGTCTCCTGAGCTCGATAACAAGCTTAAACAAGCGATCAGAGCTAAGCGAAAACGCCACTTCAATGCTGAACAAGTTCATACAAAGAAAAAATCAATCGACCTTGATTACCGCGTATGGGAAAAGCTATCTCAACGCGCGAACGAGCTAGGCTGTACGCTCTCAGATGCTATCGAGTATTTGGTTAGCGAAGCGTCCCGTAGTGAACAGGCGAGCAAAACAGTAACCAGTCTCAAAGAAGACTTAAGCAAGCTTCTTTCTGACGATAAATAATCATCAACAGTAGTGGTGACATTATGATGTACGTGATCTTAATCGGTGCGGCGTTGGTCTTTTGGTTAGTTGCTGTTGATCGACCGGTATTAAAAATCAAATTTAGCGATGGGGCGATCGAACAAGTTAAAGGTCATCTTCCACCGAGCTTTAAGCACAACCTTCAAGAAATTGGTCACAACAACGCCTTTAAAGGTGAGTTAAAAGTGTATGCTAAGCGCTCTGGCTACAATCTCGAGTTCACTAAAGATGTGCCTAAAAACGTACAACAACGTATTCGTAACGTCTTCCCGCATAATGGTTTTAAGTCTAAAGGCTCAAAGAAAGCGTAATTGTTTAGAGTTACGCGTGAGCTGGTCAATCCTCATACTAAGTTAATCCTTCATTTTCTTTAAATCTCCGCATACTGTTCTCACCTTCAACAAAGAGAGAGCAGTATGAGATATTTAGTATTCCTATTGTGTTTTTTATCCCCAGTTGCTTTTGCCGACGACGCATTGGTTAATCCCGTCGCTAAAAAAATCAAAGTCACTGTCATGAAAGGGTTCAACAAGAGCAATGTTGATTTCGATGGTTATTGCGATCTTATGATTGAGATGAAGCACTCTAAAGGTTACGCAAGAATTAAAAGGGTGAGAACGTCTGGTGATAGTAGCGTTTGCAAGCAGGCTAAAAGGTACTTGCCGAAGAAGAAAAGGTTCAAATACAGCTTTCCAGAAAAGTATATCCGGCTACATATCACGTACTAGCCTCTCCCAGTGCACTATAACTAAATGGTCTTAATTTTATTGAAACAATTTCGTGAACCAATCTCTAATTTCTATTAATATTAGTTTTGTTATAAAGGCAGGATATGCCGATACAAGAGCATTTACGGCAAAGGAAAGTCACGGTTGTTGTTAACAAATAAAAGTTACCCCCCTGAAGTGGTTGAGATCTCTAGGAAGGTCTCAATCAACGTTGAAGCTCGCTTTAATCGATGGTTAATCTCACCTGAATATAAGCTTGCACAATCTACAGTAGACACGTTACTAAGTTTAGAAAATAGGTATTGTGATAGCGTCATATTTGATGAGTCTGACCGCATATCTCATAACCAACGTATTCTACTGCGCTGTGAACAAGATAGAGTTAATGCTCATCGTGAGAAAGTCAACGCGAAGCAACAAACCTTACGATACGTTATCGATGATGTTAGCAATGCAGCTTCAGCTCTAATGCTTGAGAAGCTTCAAGGCACATTAATAAGTTCGTTGTTTTCAGACTTACCCGATTACAATCAGTTCGCTAGTGTTGCGTATTCGCCATCTTTAAACTTTTCAAAACTTCATGAAATATCAGCGAAAAACAGGCCATTGAGCTCTAGCTTAATCGAGTTTGTTTCCAACCAAGAGTTTGCAGATAAGTATGGAAAGAAATCTAAGGTCGTTCTTGATCCTAAAGTTGCAGCACGACAAATAGGAATAGAAAATTGTCGTTTATTGTTCCCATTGTTAATGAGTCAACAGCTGATTAAGTGGAATGATGGCAACATTAAACACATCACTCCTAAGGTTTGGCAACACTTGGTCGTGACGTCAAATGCGACTCGAATTCGACTTCAAGAAACGTCGGTTAAAGATCCTAACGTAGGCATTTTACTTGGCGTGTTGAGAGTTCTGCCTTTGTTTTTAATTTGTAACCACTTTTCTTCAACGTTTGAAGACGCATTGGTAAAAACGATGCTTGGTTATCGTGAAGCAAGTGACAAGCATGACGAATATTATGCTTGTACTGAGGTGATGCCAAACACACAGTTTCTCGAATCAATGGTCGAGCAGTTAGAGCTTAAGCTACTAAAAAATCTCGTTGAATTTATAGATTGGAGCCCTGGAAACCAGTTCATCAAGAGGGCACTTCTAGAGGAAGTGAATGACATTCCAGTACTTGAGCGAACAGTTTATGGTGCAGCTTTGGCTCAAGGTAGAAAATATTCTGTTTTCGAGGCGTTAGATAATAGTGAACTATTTAACGTTAAGCACCGACCTTATTGGTTTTCAACTGTTCAAATGTCTATCGCGACGATTGAGCAGATGCAAGATAAAGTGCTTGGAAAGCTTACGGTGAACATGTAATAAAAAGAGAGAGTCGCATTTATGTGGCTCTCTTTTTGTTGCGCTGTAACTTTATGTGAATGTCTGGTTTTGGCGCTAAACAGTAGGATTAGACTCTACTTAACTGACCACTTCGAAGGTAAACGACTCTTGCTTTGCTATTGCGTGTTTAACAGGGATACCAAGGCGCTGGCAAGTCATCAGAACTTTTAACTTCCTGTCGGCAGGAGCGTGCTCTGACAGAATCACCGAGCTTAAGCATTCTCTATTAAGGTAGAGCTTATTTCCGATCATCTCGTCATCAGGTAATACCCAACGATATTCTTTTTCATAACGCCAATTAGAATGCTTAATTTTGAATATCTCAGCTCCCAGTCTTGCTGTTTGTAAACCACTTAGCGATGCCGGGAGGAACATACTCGGTTCGTCTTCATACTGGACTTCAAAACAGTTGAGATTGGCCACGCCGTTATAGCAGTTGAGATCATACTCGATACACATGCCTTTAAAGTTGTCACCATATTGAGACCATAGTATTGGGTGGTCGCTCGACCGAGAGAAACACATGATCTTAAAGTTTTGTTGAAGCTCTTTGTTGAATACGTGGTTAGATTCAAAAGGGTTATTAAAAGTTTTAGCGTAATCAAACCACAACGAACACTCGGAAATAGATTGTATGTTTCTGTCGTGGAGCGATCTGAACTTATAAAGTTTAGGCAACATATCAAACACCTAGTTTACAAAATTGCCTGATGGTAACACTTTAATTTATTTTTAAGGATTGAATGCATAGCATTTGATTGCTTAATCACCAAATTTATTCATATAACTGTTTGATAGATCAAAATTTAAACACAAAATAGTAGCCTGTTAAAGTGGTTTATTTTGCGTTAAGGCAAAGCTTTCAAGTTGTAACTTTTTACAGAAGATACAACGTAACTTTCTTTATGGTTGAATTGTCTTGTCAAAGTAGAGGTCGAGTAGGGAAATAGGTGATCAAAATTAAAGCCGAGCTTTAAAAGGACGGCTTTAGTAGTATTGAGCCTACGAGTGAATCAAGTTTAGAAGTGGTACCTTGCACCTAGGTAAGCGGTTTGAGGTGACACATCGATGGATTCAATTTCAACGTTTGCAAAGCGGTAACCAATATGAATGTCGATATTGTCTGTCACTATCGCACCAAGCTCAGCACCGACTTGGTAGGCCGCTTCAGACTTAGAGTCTGATACTCCAAAAGCTTTCGCTTCCATATCCATAGAGCCAACACCGGCTAATAGAGATACATACAGATCTAAGACGTCACCTTTAACAATAAACTTTGGTTTAATGTTTACGAAGAAAGCCTGGCCTTCAATATCCATTAAGTCGTTATAGTTAACTTTTCCGATTTTTCGGTACTCTGCCTCTAGTCCCAGTTTGACGACGTCATGTGTATTGAATTCGTAGCCTCCAACCAAGTTATAGCTAAAGTCAGATAGATCAGATGAATCTTCAATGGCGCTGCCACGATATTCTAGTTCAGTTTCATTATAAAAGCCGATATCAACACCAGCATAAAAATGACCATGCTCTCTAGGTGAGTTTTCGTTTTCATTAGCAAGCGCCTGCGAGCTGATGCCAAAAAAAGCGGTGAATAGCGATAGGGCGATTGTACTGATTTTCATGTAAAGCCTTCTAATATAATAAGTTATTCAGTTCCAGGATATGTTAACAAACAAAAGATACTCTAAC
The DNA here is from genome assembly GCF_041472995.1 of Vibrio sp. 10N.261.46.A3. Taxonomy (NCBI): domain Bacteria; kingdom Pseudomonadati; phylum Pseudomonadota; class Gammaproteobacteria; order Vibrionales; family Vibrionaceae; genus Vibrio; species Vibrio sp. 10N.261.46.A3. The sequence goes on from NZ_JBFRRH010000046.1 coordinate 176,232, forward strand.
TAATTGAGAACTAGCCTAAACATCTGATTTTAAAGACTTGTTGGTAATAGAAGTGTCATTATCGCAGTTATGAGACAAGGTAATACAGTCCAGATAGAGGTAAATAGAATTTATGTTGCACTGTAACTTACTATTAGCCAAGTCGTTTAGAGAAGCTCGTTTTGGATGGCAACGTAGTTTGGTAACAATGACCGTTGGGCATCAGAAAATTCAAAGTTAGTGGTTTGAAAACGAGTACGGATGTTACTGATGACGCTGATAGTTGATTCCATTTGGTGAAGAACAAGCCAACATAGATAAACAAGACTAGATGATTCGGGAGTTCGCTTGGTCTTTTGGGACCGTTAAATCTAGCGAACAAGAGTAACCAAGTCTTTTCAGTCTATTGGTAGTACGGACAATAGACCGAGAGTTAGTGGAAGTGTTAATAATCTAGGTTCTTTCGGGAAACAAAATCAGCGTAATAGTTTTTAATACTCAACCAGCAGAGACTCTGGACTAACTTTGGAGAGGCATCCGTAATTAGAAGTCTTAATTAAGTTTGAGCAGACATGTGATAAAGCCATCACGATTTGATTGAATTAACGCGGAGTCAAAGCCATAAAGTAAATAGATAGATTCATGCGGCACTGTACGTAAAATTCGTGAGTAATAAGGCTCGAAATCCCTCAGATTTCACGTATAACCACTGCGCATTATGTGTATGGAGTTATGTTGAGGGTTTGCCTTGCGCCTGAACGCCAGCAAAGGGTGGGCGATAGACTTAGCTAAACCCGAAC
>NZ_JBFRRH010000047.1:0-737 GCF_041472995.1 Vibrio sp. 10N.261.46.A3
TCGATTTAAAGACGCTTACGCCTGAAAGGCCATTTCAGGGAAATTTGAGGGGATTGGGGTGAAATTTTAGGAAAAAGCAGAGAGGAGTGGAAAGAGGAATGTGACCAAAGTCACGCTGTATTTATTTCAGATGCAAGAAACCCTACCGAGCTAACGGCATTCTAAAAATTTGAGGGATTATTTGGGTGGTTCGTATCCTTCCCACTCGTAAGTGTCGATATAAGGCTGCTCTGACACAGGGGCTTCGCCTAATAGTTGATTGGCGTGGTCAACTCTTTCGTTGCGAAGTAGCTCTTGCATCTCGTCTTCTTTTTTCTTCTGACGTAGATTCTTATTGAGCATTGCTTTGGCTTTGCTAAAGCGAGCCCCAATCGCACTCAGGATGATTCGGTAATTGTTTGATGACTGACGGGGAGCGCTATCACGCTCTCCCTTGATAAATCGCGGGGTAGACACCAGAAAGCCCTCCCTGCAAGCGTAAGCAATCAGGTAGGTAATATAATTGATGCTATACCCTGTTCGCTTTGCCAATTCCTTTCGGGTCGGAAACGCATTGTCATTCACTAGGTTATAGAACGTAGCTATTGCAACCAAGACGGTTTTTAGCTGACGGGGGATGGTGACAGACTTAATAATATGGTCTGCCAGTTGATTGTGGTGAGTGATGTCGGTCAATGCCTGATTTGAGCTTGTCATTAATCAGTTACCCCCAATGCTACGTAAGCGTCTACGAACCG
>NZ_JBFRRH010000048.1:0-34459 GCF_041472995.1 Vibrio sp. 10N.261.46.A3
GCTCTGGCTCTGGCTCTGGCTCTTCAGATTGTGATTCGTCGCTCGACTCGTCAACAAAAAAATCGTCAGATTCAAAGCTTTCATCACCTAACAGCGCAGTAAAGTAGTCATCCAGAGCTTGTTCACTGGAGAGACTTGGCTGCGCCAATATTGATTCTTTATTCGCGCTCATTTATCGCCAACCTTTCGAGATAAATAAGCAACTGTTTATAAGCAAATACACCACGGCTACCCGATGCAAAATGAGAGGCTGGTAAGCGCTTTAGGCTCGCATCTCGAAATTTAGTATCTATCGGCACAGCAGACGTCCAAACTTGGTTTGGGTAATCATCTTTGAGCTGCGTTAATGTTTGCAGTGAAGCCTTGGTTCTCTTGTCGTACATTGTTGGGACAATCGTCACCTTAAACGGTGTTTTGCGAGACTTCTGCATGATGGTCAAAGTGCGAATCATGCGCTCTAAGCCCTTCATCGCCAAAAATTCCGTCTGTACCGGAATCAAAATACGATCACTAGCAGCCAATGCATTGACCATCATCACACCCAGAATTGGCGGGCAATCGATCAATACATAGTCGTAATCGTCTTTCAAAGCGGCCAAAGCACGCTTCAAGATTAACCCCATGCCGCTTCGATTTCCCATTACACGGTCTAATGTCGCCAAAGACATGTGGGCAGGAATAATATCGATACCTTCGACTTCCGTTTGTAAAAGCAAAGGTCTTACCGTCTGCGCGTTAAACTCACTCAACTGGAACAGATCAAACAGGCTCGATTCCACCGTATCTGAGTCGTAACCCAAATAGGTGGTCAGTGATGCATGTGGGTCAGTATCAACCAACAGAACACGGTGCCCCTTCAACGCAAGTAAACCTGCTAGAGTCACGGTCGTGGTCGTTTTACCAACACCACCTTTTTGGTTTGCAACACTCCAAACAATCATCTCGATTTACCTAAGCTAACCCAACTTCAACCAAGATCCTTTCCGCGATGCGGTCTAGAGGTAGGTCTTCAGTAGAAATGCCAGCTTTTGCTACAGCTTGAGGCATACCATATACAACACAACTATCTTCGTCTTGTGCCCAAATCGTCGAGCCCGCAGTTTTCAACATACGCGAACCTTCTCGACCATCTGCGCCCATACCGGTCAGTATCATAGACAAGACTTTGTCGCCGTAGATCTTCGCTGCGGAGCCGAATGTGACATCCACACAAGGCTTGTAGTTCATGCGGTCGCCGCCATCGATAATTCTTAGACGTGCAGACCCTGCGCGGCCATCAACCATCATCTGTTTACCACCCGGCGCAAGATACGCTACTCCAGGCTTTAGCACATCACCGTCTTGCGCTTCACGAACTTCAATCTTGCACAAGGTGTTCAATCGACTAGCAAAAGCAGCGGTGAATGTTGCAGGCATATGCTGAACTAACACAATTGGGTGTGGATAGTTGGCAGGGATGCGAGTCAAAATCTTCTGTAGAGCGACAGGGCCGCCAGTCGACGTACCAATTGCTGTTAATTGATACTTCTTACCTGACGCTCTGAATTTCGCCGTTGATGCAACCGCAGGCTTCGCTGTGGAAGTCGCAGCTGTTGTTGAAATTGGTTGGCGCAATGGCGTAGATGTTGAAGTCGTTGCTGTCGCTCTCGGCGCAATAGGAGCACGACGCATAAATGCACGCTTTGCAGCAATCTGAATCACTCGCTGTTGAAGCAATGCAACTGCATCGTCGCGGTTACGTGCGATGTCTTCAAACTTCTTAGGTAAGAAGTCTAGAGCACCTGCATCTAACGCATCTAACGTTGCTCTCGCTCCATCATGCGTTAACGATGAAAACATCAAAATAGGCGTTGGAGACGCGGCCATGATCTCACGAACGGCAGTGATGCCGTCCATGACAGGCATTTCAATGTCCATCGTGATTACGTCAGGTCTTAGCTGTTTCGCTTTCTCAACGGCTTCTTTACCGTTTACTGCAACATCAATGACTTCTAGGCGAGCCTCTGAGTTGATGATCTCGCTAACGCGACGACGAAAAAAACTCGAATCATCAACGACTAATACTTTAATCGCCATATTTATCCTTAAATTAAATTCTTGACGCAGCTGCGTACTGCTTCAACAAGTCCGGCACATCTAGAATCAATGCAATGTGTCCGTCACTTGTAATTGTCGCGCCTGCCATTCCTGGCGTGCCTTGCAGAAGCTTATCAAGCGGCTTGATCACGACTTCTTCTTGACCGATAAGCGTATCGACAACAAAACCAACACGTTGGCTACCAAGTTGTACGATAACAACATGGCCGTGCCCTTTACGCAGTTCAACAATACCCGCTTTAGGAGCAAGCCAGTTTTGCAAGTAGAACAACGGAATAGACTTATCGCGAACGATGATCGTCAGTTGACCATCAACCACGTTTGTGCGGCTTAAATCTAGGTGGAAGATCTCGTTAACCGATGCCAATGGCAACGCAAATGGGTGACCCGCAACACCGACCATTAAGGTTGGTAGAATCGCTAGGGTTAGCGGAACCTTGATGGTGATCTTGGTGCCCTGTCCCATTTCTGAATCAATATCAATAGAGCCGTTCAGTGTGTTGATCGCTGTTTTCACAACGTCCATACCTACACCACGACCAGATATATCCGAGATCTGCTCTTTGCTTGAGAAGCCAGGAGCAAAAATCAGGTTGAAGCACTCTTTATTTGATAAGCGAGACGCTGCATCTTCATCCATCAGACCACGTTTAACCGCGATAGCACGAAGCTTATCAGGGTCCATACCGCCACCGTCATCAACGATAGCTAGCTCAATGTGGTCACCTTCTTGAGAGGCAGACAGAATCACTTTACCCGTTCTAGATTTACCTGCAGCAACACGGTCGTCTGGCATTTCAATACCATGATCGACAGAGTTTCTCACCAAGTGAATCAGGGGATCAGCAAGTGCTTCTACTAAGTTTTTATCAAGGTCCGTTTCTTCGCCACGCATTTCAAGAACGATGTCTTTCTTCAAGCTACGAGCAAGGTCACGGACAACTCGTGGGAAGCGACCAAATACTTTCTTGATCGGTTGCATACGAGTCTTCATTACCGCACCTTGTAGGTCTGCAGTAACAACATCTAAGTTAGAGACAGCTTTCGACATTTCTTCGTCGTTGCTGTTAAGGCCAAGGCTGACAAGTCGGTTACGCACCAATACCAGTTCACCCACCATGTTCATGATGGTGTCTAGTGTTGATGTGTCAACGCGAACTGTCGCTTCAGCTTGCTGCTTCTTCGCCGGCGCTTTAACTTCAGCTTTTGCTGGAGCGCTCGGTTTTGGCTCAGCTTTAACGGCAACTGGCGCGGCTGGTTTAGGCGCAGCTTGAGGTGCTACTGCCTTAACTTCTGCAGGCTTAGTCGCTGCATCCAATTCTTCAATCGAAGGTCCATTACCTGAGCCGTGTAGTTGGTCAAGTAACTTCTCGAACTCTTCGTCAGTCATCAGATCATCGCCTTCAGACATCGCCGAAACAGGTGCTGCAGGAGGCGCTGGCGGAGGAGGAGGCGTTGAACTTGCCGCTGTCGGGCTCTTACCCGCACCGTGCAGTTCATCTAATAACTTTTCAAATTCGTCATCAGTAATATCACCACTGTCAGCAACAGGCTGAGGTGCAGCGGGGGCTGGCGGCGGTGTTGGTGCAGAAGGCGCTGTTGGTGAACCACCTTTACCGTGAAGCTCATCAAGTAAGCGTTCAAACTCATCTTCAGAGATATCATCGACTGAAGATGCATTGATGTTTGAGCTTTCAGCAGTAGGTTCCGGAGCAATAACAGGCTCAGGCGCTGCAACAACAGGTTCAGGGATAATAGGCGCAGGCGCTTCTACTGGTGCCACTTCATCCGCAGACTCTGGTTTGCAGAGACGGTGAAGTTCATCCAATAAAGATTGGTCAGCTGGTACTAAAGGTTCCTGATCTTGCACGGCGCGAAACTGTACATTGACTGTATCTAGCGCCTGCAGCATGGTATCCATCAAACCTGATGTTACGCTGCGTTGGCCGTTTCGTAGAATGTCGAACACATTCTCAGCACCATGACAAGTATCCACCAGCTCAGTTAATGCTAGGAAACCAGCACCACCTTTTACTGTATGGAAACCACGGAAAATAGCATTTAATAGGTCTTTGTCGTCAGGGTTATTCTCAAGCTCTACCAGTTGTTCTGATAGGAGTTCAAGGATTTCTCCTGCTTCGACTAAAAAGTCCTGAAGAATATCTTCGTCTAAATCGTAGCTCATACGTTACCTTTAAAATCCAAGACTGGATAACAAATCGTCGACTTCATCTTGAGATGCGACAGCGTCTTCGCGCTCTTCTGGGTTCATAATTGGACCTTCAGGCGCAATCGATGCTTTCTTCTCTGACTCTGGAGTTGGCTCTTTTTGATTCGCACCGAATACCGTGAGAATCTCGACCAAACGTCCTTCCACCTCATTCACCAAGGTAATAACTTTGCTAATTATCTGCCCAGTTAAATCTTGGAAATCCTGAGCCATCAAGATTTCAGTCAATTGTCCGCGTAGTTCAGTACTGTCGCCTTCTACTTGGACAAGCAATCCATCAATGCGGTGACATAAAGCTTTAAATTGTGCCAGCTCAATGCGGCCATGCATCAGTTCATTCCATTGAGGCCTTACTTGAAGTAAACACTCGTGTAGGTTGTCTGCGATTGGCATACAGCGATCAACAGCGTCCATCGTCTTGTTTGCCGCAACTTCCGTTTTATCAATGACATACTGAAGGCGATCCCTTGCGTCAGGGATTTCGTCATTTGCGATAACGCTGATGCGTTCATCGAAATTGAATTGAGTCAAAGAGTCATGGAGGTCGCGTGTCAGACTTCCTATTTCTTGAAGCATTGGATTGTCTTGAAGACTAAAGTTATCTTCATAAATGCTTCTCACAAGAGAATCAGCATTTTGCTGCTCATCGTTCTCAAGCAGCTCTACTAATTTTTTTGCTTGTTCTAATGAAATCATCCTGAATTCGGCCTTACTCCGCATACTTTGTGCGCTTAGGCTATCGAGATAAACAGATAACTTATCAGCCAGTGTTTACCTAGAAGTGCCTAAATTTATTGATGCTTATAAGCGATCAAAAATCTTATCAAGTTTCTCTTTCAGCGTTGCAGCAGTGAAAGGCTTCACAATGTAACCATTAACACCCGCTTGCGCTGCTTCGATGATCTGCTCACGCTTCGCTTCAGCCGTGATCATAAGCACAGGAAGGTGCTTAAGTTCTGCGTCTGCGCGAATGTGTTTAAGCAGGTCAATCCCTTGCATGCCTGGCATGTTCCAGTCAGTTACCACGAAATCAAATTCGCCTTTTTTCAGCATAGGTAACGCGGTCAAGCCATCATCTGCTTCTTGAGTGTTGTTGAAACCTAAGTCGCGAAGTAGGTTTTTAACAATTCGGCGCATCGTTGAAAAATCATCAACAATGAGAATTTTCATGTTTTTGTTCAAATTAGCCTCCACTGAATAGGATCAGTGTTGTTAGTCGTTCTGTGTCCAAGCACTTAACTTAGTGCGTAAACGCTGCATAGATTGGCTCAGTATTTGGCTGACACGAGATTCGCTGACACCTAACACTTCCCCAATCTCTTTTAAATTGAGTTCTTCGTCGTAATAAAGCGAAAGCACAAGGCCTTCTCTTTCCGGAAGTTGTTTTATCGAATCGATCAAAGCTTGGCGGAATGACTCATCAGCAACCCCTTGAAAAGGCGTATTATCTTGAGAGTCTTCATTCGGAGATATTACATCATCTGAGACGCCTAAATCTTCGATTCCAACCAGTCTTGAGCAATTAATGTCAGTTAAAGCACTGTGATACTGCTCTAAACTGAGCCCCATGTGTTTTGCCACTTCGGCATCACTCGGGTCGCGGTTGAGGATACCCTCTAATTCCGCAATTGCACTGCTGATTTCTCGATTGTTTTTATGAACCGATCTCGGTACCCAATCCCCACGGCGAATGTCATCCAACATTGCCCCGCGAATCCGAATACCTGCATACGTCTCAAAGCTTGCGCCTTTAGTACCATCATAGTTTTGTTGCGCTTCAATCAAGCCAATCATGCCAGCTTGAATTAAGTCATCAACCAAGACATTAGGCGGTAATCGCCCCAACAAGTGATGAGCGATACGTTTAACCAACACAGAATACTTCTCAAAAAAAGCCTGTTGGCTATTGTGATTAGCATGTTGATCGTAAGTAAGCGCTTTATTCACCAAATGGTTCCTCTATAAATTCAGTACGATTCAGCAGCCTTTCAACAAAGAACTCCAAGTGTCCACTTGGCGTTTTTGGTATTGGCCAGGTCAATGCTTTATTAGCCAAAGAGCTGATTGCCAATGCAGCTGGAGAACGAGGGTACGCATCTACTACGATTTTCTGTCTCTTGACTGATTGACGTACTTTATCATCTAAAGGAATACATGCTACGAGTTCGAGGCTCACATTCAAGAAGCGCTCTGTGACCAAAGTCAACTTTGCAAATAATTCTCGGCCTTCGCGGTAGCTTCTGACCATATTTGCAACAACTTTGAATCGCTGAACTTGGTGTTCTCTGCTTAAAAGCTTAATCAAAGCATATGCATCCGTGATCGAGGTAGGTTCATCACATACCACAACAACCACGTCTTGCGCCGCTCTTGAGAAGCTGATCACCATGTCCGAAATGCCAGCTGCGGTATCAACCAACAAGATGTCCATCTCGTCTTCAAGCGAACCGAATGCGCGAATCAAACCAGCATGCTGAGCGTGTGAAAGTTCTGTCATGCTTTGTGTGCCCGATGTCGCTGGAATAATTTTAATTCCGTGCGGACCTTCGACAATCGCATCCTTAAGTTCACATTCGCCAGCCAACACATGCCCAAGGTTTCGTTTAGAACGAATACCTAGCATGATATCGACGTTCGCTAGCCCTAAATCGGCATCTAGCACCATGACTTTTTTGCCTTGGCGCGCCATGCAAATAGCCATACCTAACGTCACATTAGATTTACCAACGCCTCCCTTACCACCGGTTACAGCGATAACTTTTGTGAGTGAAGGCTTGGTTAAGCGACGGAGGCCGCTAGCTTGATCATGTATCATATTTTCATTCATATTTATCCGCCGCCTAGAGCCCTTCAGAATCGCTATTCCAGTAATGAGGTTCATTCTCTGTAGATTTTTCTAATAACTCATTGGCCTTAGCAATCATGTACTTTGGCTGAGCTATGACGATATCTTCAGGAACTCGTTGACCATTTGCTATGTAAGCAACTGGTAATGCATTTTGTATTACGACACTGATGAATTCACCTAGACTTAGGGATTCATCCAGCTTAGTCATGATGCATCCCGACAACGGGATTCTTCTAAAGTGTTCAATTGTTTCTTGCAGCACTTTGCGTTGCGCGGTTGCAGGCAACACAAGGTAGCTATTGATAACGGAACCACTCTCTTGCATCAATGTGTCTAGCTGCTCAGATAGGCGAACATCTCGTTGTCCCATGCCTGCAGTATCGACCAGAATCAGGCGACGATTACGTAACTGATATATTACATCGGCCAGTTCGCTAGAATCTTTAGCAACTCTTACAGGACAACCCATAATTCGACCGTAGATCGATAACTGCTCATGTGCACCTATACGATATGTATCAGTTGTCACTAGTGCGACGTTATCAGCGCCATATTCCATGGCAGCACGTGCAGCTAGCTTTGCAACAGTCGTTGTTTTACCCACGCCGGTTGGGCCAAGTAGAGCCACAATACCGCCGCGTTTTAAAATATCTTTTTGTGTAACGGAGATTTGGTCAGCAACCAGTGCTAACAAAGCCTTCCATGCACGTGCAGGTTTAGTATCTTCAGGAATGTAGCAAGCCATTTGATCGGCAAGCTCTGCAGATACACCCATACGCTCAAGGCGCTTAATAAGCATCGCTCTGAGCGGTTCACGACGCTCAACTTCTTGCCACATTAACCCGGAAACTTGATGCTCTAACAGACGACGAATTGAGGTCATCTCTTCACGCATCGTTTCCATTTCAGTATCAGAACCTTTGGATTGAGTATTCTCTCGACCACGATCATAACGGGTCGGATCCAAGCGAGGTGCCGGGCGCTCTACTCTGCGGTCTTCAGCAATCAACTTAGACAAACCCGTTTCACGAGCAAATGCTGAATCAAGATTGCCGTGAGACTGTTGGTTTCCGTGAGATTGCTGATGGCCATGAGACTTATGACCCGTGCTTGATTGGCGATTGAGCAATGCTGACAATGAATCTTCATTTTCAGCACGATGTTGTGGCTCATCATCGGCGCCATGGCTGTATTGCTTTAGCATGTTCGCAAAGCGCTTGGTCATTGAGCGTCCACCTTCAGCATTCGACTGTAGGCTAACCTTGTCATCATCTAATTGACGTCGCCCTGCAGGAGCTGCGGGCGCGGCCATTTGCGTATATTGGCTTTGGGCAGGCTGCTGAGGTTTATTTAGTCTCTGGCTCGCTGTCGACGGGCTGGATTCGCCATCAATAGCGGCAACAATTTCCACGCCACCTGCGACCTTTTTGTTAGACATGATCACAGCTTCTGAACCAAGTTCTTCTTTAACTTGGAGCAGAGCCGTTCGCATATCTTTTGCAAAAAATCGTTTAATTTTCAATTCGATTGTCCGTTCTAATTAGGCGGCTTAATTACCAACAGCTTGTACGATACGTATCTGCTTTTCGTCCGGTATTTCTTGGTAAGACAAGACTCGTAAGCTTGGGATCGTGTTCTTCACGAACTTAGCCAGAGTCGAACGCAACACGCCAGAGGTCAATAGTACCGCGGGCTCACCTTTCAGCTCTTGCTCTTGTGTAGCGTGGCTGAGGGAGGTCTGTAAACGTTCGGCTAAACCAGGTTCAATACCAGCAGATTCTCCGCCGGATGCCTGCATGGTTTGATGCAAGATTTGTTCCAGCTCAGGAATCAAGGTTATCACTGGCAATTCTGGCTCTATACCATTGATTTCTTGAACAATTAATCGTTTCAATGAGATGCGAACCGCCGCAGTTAGTATGTCAGGTTCTTGACTCTTACCTGAATACTCCGACAAAGTTTGGACTATGGTTCGAATGTCACGAATTGGAATCGCTTCATTCAACAGGTTCTGTAGTACTTTCACAACCACACCCAACTGCAATTGATCCGGTACAAAACCTTCGACCAGCTTAGGTGTTGAGCGGCTGAGCATCTCAAGTAAGTTCTGAACTTCTTCGTGGCCAATGAGCTGCGATGCATTGTTAGTTAGCAGTTGGCTAAGGTGTGTCGCCAGTACTGTAGAAGAATCTACAACGGTATAACCTAGAGCTTGTGCGTGTTCACGCTGCTCTTCACGAATCCAAACCGCTTCAAGGCCAAAGGCAGGGTCAATCGTCGGCTCGCCATCGATCATGCCATAGACTTGGCCTGGGTTAATCGCGAGCTCCATGTCTGGCTTAATCTCAGCTTCACCCACAGCAACACCCATCAAGGTAATGCGGTAGCTGTTTGGTGTCAGTTCTAGGTTATCGCGAATGTGTACTGCTGGGATCAAGAAACCAAAGTCTTGAGACAGCTTTTTACGCACACCTTTAACACGCTCAAGCAATTCCCCGCCTTGGTCTCTATCAACCAAAGGAATTAAACGGTAACCCACTTCTAAACCAATAATATCGACAGGTTGAACATCATCCCAAGAGAGCTCCTTCTGAGAGCCTACTTCTCCATTCGCTTCAACTGTCGCCGGAAGGTTAGGTTCTTCCGCCTTCTTCTTGTTCTTTTTATCGATGTAATACGCCCCCGCTCCTGCAACGATGGCAAGGCTCAAGAACGAGAAATGTGGCATACCCGGAACAATACCCATGATGCCAAGGATGGCGGCGGTGATCATCAAGGCTTTTGGATTGTCGAACATCTGGAAGACAAGTTGCTCACCCATATCTTCATCAGTATTTTGGCGCGTTACCATCATCGCAGCTGCAATAGACAGTAATAGAGATGGAATTTGTGCAACCAGACCATCACCGATAGTCAGTAGCGTGTAGATTTCGATTGCTTCACCAAAACCAAGGTCAAACTGAGCCATACCAATGCTCAAGCCACCAATGATGTTGATGAATAAGATTAAGATACCGGCGATCGCATCGCCTTTAACAAACTTAGAAGCACCGTCCATCGAACCGTAGAAGTCAGCTTCTTTGGTTACTTCAAAACGTCTCAGACGCGCCTGGTCTTGGTCGATCAAACCTGCGTTCAAGTCGGCATCGATTGCCATCTGTTTACCCGGTAAGGCGTCTAACGTGAAACGCGCGCTTACTTCCGAGATACGACCCGCACCTTTGGTTACAACCATGAAGTTGATGATCATAAGAATCAAGAACACCACTAGACCTACCGCATAGTTACCACCGATAACCACGTTACCGAAGGCTTCAATCACATTACCGGCCGCGTCGCCACCTTCATGACCATGGAGCAATACCACACGTGTCGAAGCAACGTTCAAGGCCAATCGAAGTAGAGTCGCAATCAGCAGGACGGTTGGGAATGCAGCGAAGTCTAAAGGCCTGCGGGTATATACCGAGACCAGTAGCACAACCATAGACAGTGCAATGTTGAAGGTGAAGAACATATCCAACAAGAAAGCTGGAATGGGCAACACCACCATAGCAAGCGTTGCAAGTACCATAACAGGTGCACCAATCGCAGGCATGGCACGGTTAGGGATTTTAGGTAGCTTGTCCACAAAAGGCAGGGAGAATTTCATAAATCTAGACAGTTTCGCTATGTTGTAGCTCTCTGAACAAGTGGATTAGGTCTTAGTCAGGGCTGTTTGCTATGGGCTTATAATGTTCAGGCTACTACAGCAAACACTGTACCAACATCTCACGTCAAATTATCGCCATCACCTCTATAAAAGGAAGATTAGCTAGCTCGCTATTATCAGGGTTCATCACGCAGAGCTCAAGCAATTGATCTAATGACGTAAATCAGGTGGGATCGGCATATTAGAATCTTGCAGTTTTGGTCGCTCACCACCTCGTTTTCGGTACTGTTTAAGCTGGAAAACATATGCAAGCACTTGTGCAACTGCCGTAAACAGACCGTCAGGAATTTGTTGTTCTAGCTCAGTGGTGTGATAAAGTGCCCTCGCCAATGGCGGCGCTGGAACGATATATATGTCGTTTGCACGCGCAATCTCTCGGATCTTCATCGCCATGTGGTCGACACCTTTAGCAACCACAATTGGTGCTTTGTCTTGATTCTGCTTGTAGCGCAGCGCCACTGAAAAGTGTTCCGGGTTGGTCACAATCACATCCGCTTGAGGGACATCGGCCATCATGCGACGCTGAGCCGCTTCCCTTTGAAGCATACGAATTCGGCCTTTCACTTCCGGCTTACCTTCAGTGTCTTTGAATTCGTCTTTGACTTCTTGTTTGGTCATCTTCAATTGATCGGCGTGTTGCCAGATCTGGAACGGGATATCAATCGCCACCACAATCAGCAGTGAGCAGCTGATCAACAGGATAAAATTGAGCAAGATATCCAAGGCATGAAAGATGTTCTGCGGGTACACATCCATACTCAGCTGCATTAAATCATGCTGAGAGGCTTGAATCAGATAAATCGCCATCCCCGATACGAGCGCTACTTTAAGAATAGACTTGAGCAGTTCAACCCAACTTTGCAGGCCAAACATACGCTTGATACCACTCAGTGGGTTGAGCTTAGACGCCTTTGGCATCGCCGCTTGCATTGAGAAGTTAATCCCACCGACACCCGCAGCGCCGATGACGGCAGCAACAAATAAGGTTATCAGTATCAAAAACAGCGGAAAAAGCAGGTTCACCATTGCGCCACCAGCGATTTCAAGCAGCTTATTGGTGTCAAAGATTTCGTCGCGACTCAAAGAGAACAGACGTTGCATCGCCTCGAACAAAGCCTTCGCCATCGATTCGCCAAACCACATTAATGCAATCGCACCGACAATTAGTACCGATGCTGACGCTAGCTCTTTTGACCTTGCAACCTGCCCTTTCTCTTTGGCCTGTTGCAAGCGTTTGGGCGTGGCGTCTTCTGTGCGTTCTTGACCGTCTGACTCTGCCATTTCAGTCTCCTAGCAATCTAACCGGATTAGACGACATATCTGTTGTTCGCCCTGCATCCAGAATAGCTCATAGTGACTATACAAGCCGCCAAGGATGTACCAACAAAGTAACAGACCCACGAGTAGCGCAAATGCAAAACCCAAAGAAAAGATGTTTAACTGAGGTGCCGCACGCGTCATTACACCAAAAGAGAGATTAATCGTGAGCAGCGCGATAATGCCCGACAAGGACATCGCCAATGCCGTTTTGAACATGATACCGAGCCACAACGCGAGCTCTCGAAAATCAACAGAGGTCAGAGAACCACTGCCAATCGGCAAGGTCTTAAAGCTAAACACCACCAGCTGCAGCATTTTCAAGTGACCATCGGTCGCCAAGAAAAACATGGTCGCAAGCAACATGAACAGTTGACCAAGTACCGGCGTGTTTTGCCCGTTCGCCGGGTCGACCATTGAAGCAAAACCCAAGCTCGATTGCATACCCAAGATCTGGCCGAGCATGACGAAGGTTTGAATCATGAACTGGGTAACAAAGCCCATGGCCACGCCAATCACGATCTGTTCAAAGACAGTCAGGAAGCCTTGAAAGGACAGAAGTTCAATCTCTTTAGGAACGGCCGGAATTGCAGGCATCACCGCAAAAGTGATCGCCAAGCCTAAATACAGACGAATACGCGGTGACACGAAGCGTGCCCCTGTTACCGTCATCACCATCAGCATCGCTGAGATGCGAGTGTATGGCCAAAAATAATTGGCTAACCACTCTAGTACAAGGCTCGTTGGGTATTCCATATCGATTTAATACAGAACTTGCGGCAAGCGTTCGATGAGCTCAAAAAAGAACTCCATCATCATCTGGGTCATCCAGTGTGCGAATAGCATCAACGCCAACAAAGTTACGATCAAACGCGGCAGGAAACTCAGTGTTTGTTCGTTGATTGAGGTCGCGGCTTGGAAAACAGCCACAACCAAACCGATCAGCAGGCTAGGAATAATGATGGCGCAAACCATGATTAATACCATCCAAAGGGCATCTCGGAACAACTCTACGAATATTTCAGGATTCATTATTCCCCCAGCTACAAGGCAAAACTGCCGGCGAGTGTGGAGAGTATCAAGTTCCAGCCATCAACCAGAACAAACAGCATCAACTTAAACGGCAACGATACAATCATCGGTGACAACATCATCATACCCATAGCCATCAATACCGATGCCACCACCAGGTCGATGATTAGGAACGGCAAAAACAACATAAAGCCGATCTGGAAAGCCGTTTTTAATTCTGAGGTGATAAATGCTGGAATCAGAACCGCCATCGAAACATCTTCAGGGTTAGTCACTTCCGCGCCAGAAATCTCGACAAAGGTTTCAAGATCTTTGATTCGAGTCTGTTTGAGCATGAAGGATTTAATCGGTTCTTGGGCAACATCAAATGCCTGTCGTGCCGATATCTGTTCATTTAGATAAGGCTGAACTGCTTGTTCGTTAACTTGATTAATGACTGGCGACATGATGAAGAAGGTCAAGAATATCGCGATACCAATAATGACTTGGTTAGACGGTGTTTGTTGTAGACCCATCGCCTGACGCAAGATAGACATCACTACCACAATACGAGTGAACGATGTCATCAAAATCACCATCGCCGGCAAGAAGCCAAGCATGGTCATTAACGCAAGAATTTGCAGGTTAATCGAGTAATCTTCGCCGCCATTGGCATTGGTTGTCATGGTAAAGGCAGGTATGCCGCCACCATTGCCAGTCAAGCTTCCCGTGGTCATGGTTGTCGATTTGGCTTGGTCTTGTTCCATCGTGCTGATAGTGACCGATTCCGAGCCAGCGGTATTCGCAGGAATGACGGTGCCGTCTTCAGCTTGTGCAAATACCGACACGCTGAATACGATTGAGCATAGGAGAATAAGCTGAACCAACCACACTTTCACCGTTCGGAAAGCTCCTGCTTGGTGAAAGTAAGAGGAGTTCAAAAGTCCGTTACTTGTTTGCATCTTTTTTTATTAGCTGGGAAAGCTGACTTGAAAATGTACTTTTTTCCAGCATCTCCTGAGTAAGAGGTTTATCGAGCTTAGAGATCAGCTGAATCGATTGTGTGGTAATCCCTACCAAGAACTGTTCATCACCCGCTTGCACAATAGCGATACGCTCTTTAGTACCAACAGGGATTTGCCTAACAATCGCCAAACCTTGTTGATTCGACATCGCAGGCACTTGCATTCGCTTGAGCAGCCAAGCAATAAATAAAATGAAGGCTATAACGAAAATTAGCGACCCAAAGGTGGTCGCTAAATCGAGAGAAGGCGGCGTTGCAGCAAAGGCAATAGAAGGACAAGAGAACAAAGCTCCCCCCATAATTAGCCTAGCCAATCTTGGAGACAGAAAGCTCATTAACGCAGCTTCTTAATTCGTTCTGTCTGGCTAATAACGTCAGTCAAACGAATACCAAACTTGTCGTTTACTACAACCACTTCACCGTGAGCAATCAGAGTTCCGTTGACCATCACGTCTAGTGACTCACCAGCGATTCGATCAAGCTCAACAACCGAACCTTGGTTCAATTGGAGTAAGTTGCGGATACTGATCTGAGAGCGGCCAACTTCCATCGAAATAGTCACTGGAATATCCATAATGGTATCCAGCTTACGACGCTCATCTTCAGAAATCGGAGATGATGAATCGGTTAGCTCATCAAGTGGTGCCGCAAGCACATCATCAACATCAATTGACGGCGCTGAAGGATCTTCACCAAGTGCTGCAGCCCATTCGTCTGCTAGCTTTTGATCTTCACTAGGTTCCATTACCAATTCCTATACTTTTATCTATTTTTCTATTCGTCATCATCGCTGTTTTCGAGTTCAGACATTAAGTCTTTACCTAGAAAAGCGAGATCAGTTTTAACCACATGGGGTCTTTGAATTTTTTCCGAAATCTGAACTGCAAGCTTCTCACCAGAACGGCCCATTTTCACACGATAAGTCGGCAGTTCTTCGACAAACATGGTTGCGTGTTCAGGCATGTTCATTGGGATAACATCACCAGGGCGCAGCTCCATCAGATCACGAAGGGAAATATCTTGCTCTAGCAAATTCACACGGAAGTTGACGGGCACATCCATGATCTCATCACGCAGTGCGGTACTCCAACGAACATCGGTTTCCATCTTGTCTGATTGAACACCCGCATCAAGCAATTCACGGATCGGCTCAACCATGGAGTAAGGCATGACAACGTGGAAGTCACCACCACCTCCATCCACTTCAATGTGGAACGAACTCACAACAATCACTTCGGTTGGGCTCACAATGTTCGCCATACTTGGGTTCACTTCAGAATCCAAGTATTCAAACTCAACCCCCATCACTGGAGACCAAGCTTCTTTGTAATCTTCAAAAACAATTTTCAGTAGTAACTGAATGATTCGTCTTTCAGTAGGCGTGAATTCACGACCTTCAATCTTGGCGTGGAAACGACCATCACCGCCAAAAAAGTTCTCTACGAGAATGAAAACCAGACGAGCTTCCATGGTGATCAGTGCCGTACCCTTTAATGGACGGAAACGAACCATGTTTAAACTGGTGGGTACATACAATGTGTTTTGGTACTCGCCAAACTTCATCATCTGTACGCCGTTGATCGACACTTCAGCCGTTTTACGTAACATATTAAACAAGCTGATACGCATATGACGTGCGAAGCGCTCGTTAATAAGTTCAAGGGTCGGCATTCGACCACGGACGATTCGATCTTGAGATGAGAAGTCGAAATTGACCGCATTGTCATTTTCGGTTTCTAAGACATCTTCAACTTCTTCAACATCATCAACGCCATGTAACAGCGCATCAATTTCGTCTTGGCTTAATAAATCGGTCACAAATTACCTATTGAATTACGAAGTCAGTGAATAACACTTTTTCAATCACAGGCTGGCCAACAGCTTGAGCCAGACTTGCTTTAATATCTTCTGTTGCCTTGTCACGCAGTTCTACTCGTCCAGTGGGTGAGCGCAATTGGTCAACCGTTGCCGAAGCAAACGTGGCCAGTAGCGTACTTTCTACAAGTGGAGAGTGGTAACGAGCCAGGTCTTCATTCTTACTGCCACGTACCATGAGTTGTGCTTTTATCTGAACTAGGCGATCTTTTTTGTCACCTGTCACATTAAACAAGAAGGGCTGAGGAATATTAACATACATAACAGGCTCTGCAGCGACCACAGCCGTTGCTGGCTGAGACTGAGATTCAGAGGCGCTATCGTCAGAACCTAAGAAAAAGTACAGCGCACCACCTATACCAAGCAGTAACACGACTACGGCAATAATGATTATAAGGAGCTTGCTCTTCCCTTTAGGTGCATCTTGTTCTTCTGCCATACTTTACTCTAACTTCCTGTTCTTTCGATTAACTGATGGTTTTTTCTATTAACCAAGCGTTCTTAGCCTGATATTAGGCATAATAACTAATTCCATCACGCTTTGATGCGACATTCAATTCAAGATTGCTGCCACTATCAAGGTTTTCATCACCTTGCGTATCATTTGTGCGGTTAGCGCCGGATTGTTGCTCACCATTGTTGTATCTATCTTGTCCCTGACCGGAGTTCTGTTGTTGAACAGACGAATCGGCAAGCTGCAGACCTTGCTGAGCAAGCATCTCTCTCAAGCGAGGTAAGGTTTGTTCAATCACATCTCTCGCTTGCTGATTGCTCACGGTAAAGTGCACGTTTGCCACGTCATTATTCATGGTCATGCGGATTTTCATTTGGCCCAGTTCTGGTGGGTCGAGACGGATGTCCAAGTTCTTAAGGTTCTTAGACATCATCATTTGTACTTTTTCAGCCACCTGCTCATTGGCTAGCTCTTTGGTGAGCTGTAAGGGCGCTTGTTGAGCAGCTTGAATTTCAGCTCGTGTAGGTGCTGAACCCACCGTTGCTGTACCTTGTGCACCAGCCGCAGAAGCGATCTGCTGGGCAAAGGTCGAATCTTTAGAATCTTCTTTAGCACCCGCTTTACCCAAACCAGACAGTGCTGCTGCACCGGCGCCCGCTTTAAGAAGCGTATCAGTCGAGCCTGCTTTTGTGGCAGGTGGCGTTGCATTCATCGCCATACCTTGCGCGGTTAAAGCTGGATCCAGCGTTGCTTGCTGCTGAGGTGAAGCAACATTAGCTTGTTGGGCTGCATGTGCATTATTGGCGTGCAGCATTGCCGCCTTATCCGTAAGAGCATTGTTTGCTGATTGAGAAGCGGCCTGCGCTGACACTTGTTGTGCCGCCGTCGCTACAGCTGCTGTTGATGCTGCCGCAGCTAAGGCTTTAGTTTCGCTTGAATCCGTATTATCCCAATCAATAGCAGCGGGTTCACCGGACACACTGTTCGCAGCCGGAGCTTGACTTAGCAAAGCCGTTGCTTGTTGTTGAACGTTAGTGAGCTGTTGATTCAATAGGTCTAGGTTAGAGGTCGCTTTAGCCAAAGCGGCTTGCTCATCAACCGTCAACTTAGCACCACTTTGTTGCTTCTGAAGCAAGCTATCGACAACAGGCTGCTCTGATTCGATTTGTCCATTCAATTGGTTTAGCGCTTTGGTATGGGCATCCACCTGCTTTGCAAGTTCAATATCCGCGGCTGACAATGCTTGGCTCTGCTCGGCAGCAACCGCACTAGCTGCATTCTTTTGGCTCAGCTCTCGGCTCATACTGGCTTCAATTTGTTCTGGAGTGACGCCTTTATCCATCAACTGTCGAATTTCAGCATCAGTTAGCTGAGAAACACCCTTACCTCCGGTAAGTACAGCGATTTCAGAGTCGACTTCAAGGCTCTTCTCTTGATTTGCAGCCTTAGCTTGTTGTGTCGCCTTATCCGTAACGGAAGCTCCTGCAACAGAAGCACCGGTGATATGACCTTGGGCTTGTTCTACCTGACCTTGCTGAGGCAAGCCTTTGCCGTTTGGCGCTTGATTGAGAGTTTTGTTTGCCTCATCCAATTGACCAAGCAATTTATTGCCTTCACTCATCGCTGCATTGGCTTGCGATGCCTGCGCAGCACCATCTACCGTTGATGAACCCTGATTTTGGGATTGAGCAATATGTTCTTTAGATTCGTTAGTTGTAGCCTGCGCATCTTTACCATCTACCTTATCTGCGACAGTCTTATCAGCGACAGTGCTATCAGTGCCCGAATTGGCTTTGAGCTTATCCTCAGATCCAGACGCAGCCTCTGCTGATGTTTTATCAGCAGCTTTCTCGCCTTCTACTTCTGAAGCTGCTTGCTTGCTTTGCGCTTCGCTCACTTCGTCAGTAGCCTTTGATTCAGCGGAATCACCTTTGTTCGCTTCGGCTGACGCTTCACCTTCGGTAGATGTCTGTTTAGTATCAGGTTTCGCAGTGCTTTCTGTGTCTTTTGCTGCGACTTTACTGTCACTTTCTTCAAAGCCGAGCGCTTCTTTAAAGGACTCAAAGAAACCTTTAGAGTCGCCGGTTTCTTCTACCTTGGAAGAGGCAGAACCGGTGTCCAACAACGATGACGTTTTGTTGGTCGCTGAATTTGAGGAAAGACTAACATTCATATATACAAGCTCTATCTACTAGCTTTGCTGCCATGAATCAGGCAACAAAAAGAAAGTCGGATGCTTTTCATGCCTTTGGTGGGCATAACGCGCAATTTTATATAAAACGGAGCAAGAAACATGCCTATAAGTTCGGTTTTCACAATATAGAGAACAGCACTGACGTCATTCGTGGCTTAGGATCACATCTTCTTTCGGCTGTATAACAGAGTCGAAAACTCATCCATTTGCTTTTGTTCTCTTCGATCTTGCAGCTTTGCTTTCTCTTTCTGCTTTTTCTCCATCAACCACTCGTAGGATTTACGTTTTTTGCGTAACTCCATCCAGTAGCTTTGGCAGTTGTCGACTTGATTTTTAAAGTGGTGCTCGGCTTCTCTCTGTTTGGATAATGTTTCATCCAACTGAGTTAAGAAGCGGTTCAAGTGACCATATTGGCTCGCCGTTAAGCCTGCCTTGCCGCGGTCAACGAGCTGCTGACAGTAATCCAGTCGATACTTTTCAATTTGCGCAACCTGCTCATAGTAACCTTGCAGCTCAGAGTTCGCTTTGTTGAGCGCAAGTACCGCTTGGTTCTCTTGATCTTTGGCTTGATCGAGCAAAAATTCTAATGCGTTATCCATGACTAACCTTATTCACCCGTTAGCCACCCAATACATGTTTCAACATGTTGACGCACATGTCGTATGGGACGGTCTCTTTCATCTTCTGCTGCAAGTACTCATCCAGTTTTGGTTTCAACGTGAAGGCACTATCGATTGCTGGATCCGTTCCTGGCTTGTAAGCACCAATCGACACCAAATCTTGGTTTTTACGGCAGATAGACAGCACTTGCCTTACCGCTTTCGACATCAAGACATGTTCTTCAGTGGTGATTTGCGGCATAACACGACTGACGGATTTCTCAACGTCAATCGCTGGGTAGTGACCGGCATCGGCCATCTCACGAGATAACACAACGTGACCATCGAGAATTGCTCGCGACGCATCCGCAATCGGATCTTGTAAGTCATCGCCTTCGGTTAACACGGTAAAGAAAGCCGTGATAGAACCTTGTTCATCATTGCCGTTACCTGCTCGTTCCACCAGCGCAGGAAGCTTAGCGAAGACTGATGGCGGATAGCCCTTGGTTGCTGGCGGCTCACCCACAGACAGAGCAATTTCACGCTGAGCTTGAGCAAAACGGGTCAATGAATCCATGAGTAGCAGAACATCTAAGCCTTGGTCGCGGAAGTACTCGGCGACAGCCAACGCGGTTTGACAGCCTTTTAAGCGCATCAATGGTGATGAGTCGGCAGGAGCGGCAACAACAACCGAACGCTTACGGCCATCTTCACCAAGAATCTCTTCAATAAATTCTTTAACTTCTCGTCCACGCTCACCGATTAGGCCTACGACCACTACTTGCGCAGTTGTGCCTCGAGTCATCATGCCCAGAGTTACGGATTTACCGACACCAGAGCCAGCAAACAGACCGATACGTTGCCCTTTACCCACGGTTAGCAAACCATTAATGGCTTTCAAGCCGACATCGAGTGGTTCAGAAATCGGTTTACGAGCTAACGGGTTGATTGGCTCCGCATTAAATGAAGCGCGTTGCTCTGTATAGATTGGACCTAACCCGTCGAGTGGACTACCTACGCCGTCGATCACTCGACCGAGCAGTTCCATTCCAACAGGGATACCACTTTCGGTAGTCATTGGCGTGACGCGAGCGCCAGGTAAGATCCCGGTGATTTGCTCACTCGGCATCAAAAATAGGTTATCGCCAGAGAAACCGACGACTTCGGCTTCCATCTGACCAGACATGGTTTCGACTAAACACAAACTGCCGATTGGCGCTTTACAGCCGGTCGCTTCAAGCGTTAAGCCAACAACGCGTACTAATTTACCAGAGGCAATTGGTCGCGATTTTAGCCCCTCGACTTTGTACTGACTGAGACGATTCGCTAACTCAAGCATTACTCATGACCTTGGTGGCGATTTGTGCCGCAGAAGTTTTGAATGACGTTCTTTACGCGATCTTCCATGCGGTAGTTAACGCTCGACTCACCCGCTTCAATTTGTACATCACCACGGTTGAGTGCTGGCTCTGCGACCAGCGTCCAATTACGGCAATCCAACTCAGTTTCACCATACGCAGAGCGAATGATCGCGACATCTTCTGGGTTAAGCTTCAATGTGATGGCATGACCAGAGATCGGCAACGACTCTACCGATTCTTTAACGGTATCTAATATGATTTGTGGGTTGGTTTGCACTTCAACATGAACCACTTCTTTGACCATGGTAAGCACCATGTCGACCAATTGCTTCTCCACCTGAGCGTTCATCAGCTCTAATGGTTGAGCGAACTGGTTTGCCAGCCCCATGAAAACGGCCACTTGTTGTTGAATGTATTCTTGACCTGCGGTTACGCCTTCAAGCTTGCCGGCTTCGTTGCCTTCTTCGTGACCTGCGGCAAAGCCTTCTTCTTTGCCTTTTTCATAGCCTTGCTTAAAGCCCGCCTCTTGGCCTTGATGCAGCCCTTCCTGATAAGCGCCTTGCTTAATCAGCTCGATTTGCTCTTCAGTCAGAACCAGTTCTTCATCTTCAATGGCTTCTTCAACCGTTGGCATCCAACTAGGGTCGTAGTTAAAAGCGGTTTCTTTGGCTTGTTTGCTCACGTCAGAGGTGTAGTCAGGCAGCCCCCATTTCTGAGGTTGGGCAACCGTATTATCTTCTTCAGGGCGAAGGAAGCCGCGTTTTCTATCACCTGACATATCAAGTACCTATCTATGAGTGGCTTAACTGTATTGTGAATTCAAGCAGTTAAACTGAGTTAATCTGTGGTTCGAGATTGGATAAAGAAAAGCCCCAACAGTGTGGGGCTTTTGAGGTTTCTGTATTAAAGGAACTCGTCGGCGCCACCAGACAGCATAATTTCGCCACTGTCTGCCATCTTCCTCGCAATACCCAAAATCTCTTTCTGAGCCGCTTCAACGTCAGAGACTTTGACTGGCGGCATCGCCTCAATATCGTCTCTCATCATATCAGCAGCACGTTTAGACATGTTCTTGAAGATCTTCTCACGTAGACCTTCATCGGCACCTTTAAGTGCTTTCTGTAGAATGTCTTGTGGAACATCACGTAGTAGACGTTGAACACCTTGGTCATCAACTTCAATAAGGTTTTCAAAGACAAACATCAGATCTTGAATCTGCGTTGCCATGTCTTCGTCTTGGTCACGGATTTGATCCATCAAGACGCCTTCTACATTGTTGTCCATGTAGTTCATGATCTCAGCCGCGGCTTTCAGGCCACCAATTTTGGCTGCTTGAGCACCCGCTTGACCCGCGAACTGTTTCTCCATGATTTCGTTCAATTCAGCAAGCGCCGAAGGTTGAACTTCTTCAAGGTTGGCAATACGCATCATCAGATCCAGACGAACTCGCTCTGGGAACTGAGACAGGATCTCAGCCGATTGATCGGCATCGAGGTACGACAACACAATAGTTTGAATTTGAGGGTGCTCGTTGATGATAATGCTCGCCACCTGACGAGGATCCATCCACTTAAGCGAATCCAAACCTTTCGAACCTGTGCCGAGAAGGATTTGGTCAACAAGGTTATTCGCCTTGTCTTCACCCAGAGCAGCAACTAGCGCATTACGCATGAAGTCTTCGCTGCCCATACCAATGTTGGTGTACTTCTGAATATCATCTAAGAAAGCACGGTGCACTGCGCCTACTTTCTCTTGGGATAGGTCTGTAGCTCGCGCCATCGCACTACCCACACGCTGAACCTGCTTTGGCTCTAGGTGACGAATAATACCAGCAGCATCTTCTTCATTTAAACTGAGCAACAAGATCGCAGCGCGCTCATCGCCTGAGATAGAGCCGATATCCACGCTAGAGACATCAAGCACTTCACCGCCTTCAGTTTGTTGTGGAACTATTTCGTTAGCCATCTACCATCCAATTCTTAACTACTTGAGCTGCTAGCTCTGGTTCATTCGCTACAAGTGCACGTACTGCTTTCAGCACGTCCTCGTCTTTATGAAGGTTTGGTAAGTCGATACTTGAACCAAATTCAAACAGCTCACCACCTTCAATATCACCACCAATTAAGCTGGTTTCGCCGTCGGCACCAATTGGCATACCATCAGGGCCGTACATCTGTTCATCGTTGTCTGCTGCTGGGTTAAGCAGTTTCTTCATTGCAGGGCGAACAAGTACCAACACCACCACAATAATAACCAAGGCACTTGCAAACCAACGAACCCAATCATTGAAGTTTGGATGCTCCCAGATTGGTACATCAGCAACAACATCTGTTACTTGAGGTGCAAACTGCATGCTTAATACGTTTAGCAAATCACCACGAGTTTCATCAAAGCCCACCGTACCAATCAGTACTTGGCGAATCGCATTGATCTCGCTCGCCGGAATCGGAGTATGAACCACTTCACCCGTATCTGGGTTCAAGGATTGACGGTCTTTGATCGCAACAGAAACCGTCTGGCGATTAACCGTGCCGCTCTGTTTACGTTCATGACTGATGGTGGTGTCTAGCTCAAAGTTTCGGGTCGCTTCTTTGTGAACAGAGCCTTGGCCTGTCATCGCGCCGTCTTTCATCTGAGCAACGTCTTGTGGAATTGAGGCATCCGCTGGAGGCTGGTTACTCAACGCACCCGGAATACCCGCCACAGTATTGCCGTTGTTGTAATCTTCTAAGGTGTATTCACTTCGAGTCGCCGGTGTATTCGGATCAAAACGTTTTCTGGTTTGCTCCACAGCACTGAAGTCGAGCTGGATATCAACCTGAGCGGTGTAGTTACCAAACCCAAGAATAGGAATCAGGATAGAGTCAATTTTTTCACGCAGTGCTTGCTCTTGATTGCGCTCTAACTCGTGTTCTTTACGACGCGCCGCAGACATAGGGTCTTGAGAGCCTGAGCTCAACAATCGGCCATGCTGATCGGTCACCGTAATACGTGAGGTCTTCATTCCCGGAACAGCACTTGCCACCATATCCACAACAGAATCGACTTCTTGCTGCTTGAGATTAGTACCGGTTTTCAGGGTTAGGAATACGGAAGCGGAAGCTTCTTGATTATGACGAACAAAAACACTCTGCTTCGGCAGGGCCAATAAAACCTGAGCTTTACGCACCTGTTTCATCTGTTCGATGGCTTTGGCAAGCTGTCTTTCACGGCTTAATTTAAGGCGTTCTTGCTCTAAACGTTGTGATACACCAAAGCCCATGTCTTGCATGAGAATGTCATCACCCGCGTTTCGCTCTTGGTTCAAACCCGCTCGTACCATATTAAGCTTCAATGAGTTGTACTCACTCGCCGGTACTGAGATGGTATTGCCTTCAAGCGTGTACTGGATCTTTTGCAGGTCCAAGTAATCAAGAACGGGGATCAATTCTTCTGTTTCGTAAGCCCCTAATGGACGCATTTCTGGTTCTTTCACCCAGAAAAACAGCATCACAATCAGCGCTACACATATAGAGATAGAAAGGACTAAGACGACCTGACGAAGTAAATCGAGATCACCGACAGCCATATCGAACTTCGATGAACTGCGTTCACCTAGATCGGGATTTTGACCTTCTCCGTCTAGCTCAGAGCCTGCAATCAGTGCGTGGTCGTTGCTATCGCTTACGGTTAAATCTGTTGTTTGACTATTATCTGCCACTATTTAACTACCCAACTTATACCGGCATATTCATCAGCTCTTTGTACGATTCGACCAATTTATTTCTAATTTGGATCGTCGCCTCAAAAGCCACACTAGATTTATTACGAGCAATCATCACGTCCGATAGGGATACGCTTTGGTCGCCACTATCAAAACGAGCTTGAAGATCACCTGAAGTCTTTTGTAATGAGTTCACATTATTGATGGCATTAGTCAGCATGTTGCCAAAATCTGCTCCGACCGCTTGCCCCGTTGCTGCGGGACGCGCGCTGGCAGCTTCGACCATCATCGCCTGCATTTCGCCTTGTAAACCATCTATTCTCATCTACTACCTCAGGAGTCAAAATTATGACTATCTATTTAGCTGTATTATTGACAGAGCAATTAGCGTGCCACACATTAAATTGACTAGATATCGTATTACACTAGTCAGAAAGCTGACACTACTAATCTATCCTCAGTTTGGGATATCTATTCCAGCATCGCGCATTTTAGCCAACTTATAACGCAATGTGCGTGGGCTAATACCCAGTTTTTCAGCCATATCTTTGCGTCGGCCATTACATGCGATCAAGGTTTCAAGAATGATCGCATACTCTTGATCTCTAAGCTCATTACCTAACCCTTCGCTGCTAGCCGCGATTTTATTGATTGGGTTTGCTTCGGCAATAGGCTTGATTTCTGGCGCAGCAACATCACTGCCTTCGACGATTTGTTGTAGGCTGCTTGCGTCTTGCCAATCGACACCTTCAAGAAGGATATGCTCACCAGAGATGTTCTCTTGTTCGCTCAATATTAACGCACGCTGTACCACATTATCTAATTCGCGAACATTGCCCGGCCACGGATAATTGACGAGTTTACTGATCGCTTGCGCTGACATAACCGGTACAGGCATACCAAGTTTGGTGCAATGACGCTCAACTAAGTGCTTGGCTAAAGGCTCAATATCACCTTTTCGCTCACACAGTGGTGGCCAAGAAATTGGGAATACATTCAAGCGGTAGTATAAATCCTCACGGAAATTCCCTTCGGAAACATACTGTTTAAGGTCACGGTTACTGGTCGCTAATACACGAACGTCCAATTTGATGCTCTTACGACTACCTAACCGCTCAACTTCGCGCTCTTGCAAAACACGCAGTAGTTTGGCTTGTAGGCTAAGATCCATTTCACTGATCTCATCCAACAGAATCGTACCGCCCTGCGCTTGCTCGAACTTCCCCGGGCAAGCTTGAATAGCGCCAGTAAATGCGCCTTTTTCATAACCAAACAAGGTCGCTTCTAACATGTTGTCTGGGATCGCCGCGCAGTTAATCGCGACAAACGGGCCATCTTTTCGGCTAGAGGCATTGTGAATGTAGCGAGACATCACCTCTTTACCAGAACCACTCGGGCCTAACACCATGACGTTGGCATCGGTTTTTGCGACTTTATCAGCCAGCATCATTAGCTTGATACTTTTTTCATCAGCAACGATAGCGTCACCATTGTCGTCCGACTTTACAGGCGCATAACGGCTGACCATGTTGAGCAGTACTTCCGGCGCAAATGGCTTTGCCATATAGTCGATAGCGCCCTCTTTCATTGCAGCAACGGCATCCTCGATGTTGGCGTACGCTGTCATTAGCAATACAGGTAAGTTGGGCCAATGCTGCTTGATGTTTCTCAATAGCGCCAAGCCGCCCATGCCCGCCATCTGCACGTCAGATACGACAATATCAACGGAGTTAGATTTTAATTTGACCAGAGCATCTTCCGCACAATCCGCTTCCAGCCATTCATAGCCAGCAAGCGCGAGAGTGTCGACAAGGGCTTCGCGTAGACCTTCATCATCTTCGACGATTAACACTTTGCTTTGAGCCATAGGATTCTCCAGTGTAAATTCAGTTAAAACTTATTAGTCTTCAGAAGAAGCACTTCTTTCAAGCGGTAGACACATGGTAAAGCATGCGCCGTCGCCTTCTTCTGATATCAATTCCAGTCGGCCTTCATGTGCTCGACATACCATTTGTACAACCGCTAAGCCTAGACCTGTACCTTGCGAACGAGTGGTAAAGAAGGGTTCCATAATTTTACCTTGAAGCTCTTTCGGTACGCCGGGGCCACTGTCTTGCACTGATATCTTAAGCTCGCCGTTTACGGGCCTAAAAAACACATCGATCTGCGATTCCTTGCCCGCAATTTGAACCGCATTCAACACTAGGTTGCTTAACGCTGAGGCGATAGCGTTGGCGTTGCCGAACATTTGAGTCTGTTCGCCTTCAACTTCCTGGCAATAATCAATCTGGTTGGTTTTCAATGCCGCTTCCACCATAGGGTGAAATTCGGTGATCAATTCAGCCACAGTAAATGGCTTAACCACTTTGTTGTCACCACCTTTGGCAAACAACAGCATGTCGTTCACTTGCTTCTCTAAGTCATGCAATCTATCCATAAGCTTAGATTGAAAACGCGTTTTTGTTGCCGGCGGCAGATTTGGCGCGGCAAGGTTTGATGCATACAGCATCGCACTTGAAAGCGGCGTTCGCACCTGATGGGCAAGCGAGGCCACCATTCTACCTAATGAAGACAAACGCTGAAGATCACTCACGCGAGACTGCAATAGTCGGGTCTCGGTCAGATCGGTAATCAAAATCAGCTGACCCGTGGTAGAGGCTGAAATCGCCAAACGCACTTTTCGCCCGTTCTTCAATGAGATCTCATGACCGTCATCGTCTTTTGGGTCAAAGGCACTTTGAATCACTGAAAACCACTTCTCGCCAACCAACTCAACACCAAGAATACGATGCGCTTCAGGGTTCGCTTCTCTCACTTCGCCGTGTGTATCTAACAAGATAACCCCTGCTGGCATCACGTCGAGTACTTGCTTATAGCGCTCAACCTGCTGTTCAACAGAATCTAGGTGTGATTGATTTTCTGGTTCGTTAGATACGCGCATGTCAAAAATTTGCCTCAAATACTAAAACAGCCTGAGACGTACAACACGAGTCAGGCTATTTGCTATATTTATCACATAGTTAAGCAAGCAACAACTCGACTATGGTTTATCTGTTCACTTAGCTAGAGTTACCAAATAGCTAAAAAGTGTGTGCTAGTTTTTCGTTTTCATCGAAAACTGAACACTATCGCTGCAAGTTATATTTACGCATTTTTTCAACCAGAGTGGTTCTACGCATTCCAAGCATGTCAGCAGCACGAGCAACAATGCCGCCCTGCGCTTCCAACGCTTGATTGATCATATTCACTTCCATATCCGCGAGTAACTCTTTCAAGTTAACCCCTTCTGGCGGTAACTCTTGAGGCGCATTAGCATTGTCGGCAATATCATCTTGCTGATCAAAACTGAAATCTTCTGAGAATAAGTCAGCAAGTGCATCACGCTCTTGCTCCTCTTCAGATCCAAAGCTATTAAACTCTGGCTGGAACTCAGGGATATCGCTGTATCGATATTTAGTTGGCAGGTGATTCACATCAACCAAGCTGTTTGGATACAAGATAACCATTCGTTCAACCAGGTTCGCTAGTTCACGAACGTTACCTGGCCAGTAATGCTCCATCAAAGAGTTGATAGCACGAGCCGTGAAACAGATAGGCATGCTGCCTTCCGCTTCCATTCGAGTCATCAGCTCTTGAAGCAACAGTGGAATATCTTCTTTACGATCTTGAAGCGCCGGCATTTCAATCGGGAATACATTTAAGCGGTAGTAAAGATCTTCACGGAACGAATCATCGTCGATCATATCTTCAAGGTTGCGGTGGGTTGCCGCAATCACTCTAACATCAGCTTGTATGGTGCTATTGCCACCTACACGCTCAAAGCATCGCTCTTGCAGTACTCGTAGCAGCTTAACTTGCATCGCCATCGGCATATCGCCAATTTCATCAAGAAACAGTGTGCCACCTTCAGCCAATTCAAAACGGCCTTTACGTGCGGTAATCGCCCCAGTAAATGCGCCCTTCTCATGACCAAACAGTTCACTTTCAAGCAAATCAGGTGGAATCGCGCCACAGTTTACAGGAACAAAAGGCCCTGAACGACGTTTAGAGTGATAGTGAATGTTACGCGCTACGACTTCTTTGCCTGTGCCTGATTCACCAAGAATCAGCACGTTCGCTTCCGTAGAAGAGACTTGTTCAATTAAGTGACGTACTTCTTGAATGCAAGCACTTTGTCCTACTAGGCTGCGAAACAGGGTGTTCTTGCGTGCCGAAGACACAACTTGAACACCTTTGCGGCCTAAGAAGTCTTTACAGTGTCTTAATGCATCACTTAATTGCGGGTAGTTAAGAGGAAGTTCAAGCTCACCAACATAGTTAGTCAACTCGTCAACCGGGTGATTGTTTTTGCCAATCACCAGTAAAGGGATGTGATTGGCGTGAACAAGCTTCTCATTCAGTAATGCGTTGAAGCCTTTACCTTTAATGGTACCAATAATGCAGCCGGCCCACTGTAGTGACCAGTCAACTTTACGTGCTTGTTCAGAGCTGATTACTTCGCAGCTCTCTCCTACAAACTCTAATATTGTGCTTAAATTGTGACGATCTTGAGCGTTATCGTCGACGACAAGCAGTTTTGCCAAACCTTGCATAAGTAGGAATTATTGCCTTTATTTTGGTGCGATGCGGAAAAACGGTGAGCAACGTAGTCTATAAAACAGTGAGATGTATCAATGATTATGGTCTACGTGGACAAATTTAGGAAATCAGCAACGAAAAAAGCCATTAGGCTATCTAATGGCTTCTATTTTATTTGATTAAAAAAATAAGGCAACCAACCAATTAAGGGATATGAGATTGGTTAAAACTGCAATTTTTCTTTAAATACCTACGTCAGCGGACGTCAAGTTGTGATATTCGTTCGGAATTTGGTCCCAAGCGCTCTTAATTTCGCGAATAATATCGATAACATCATCAATAGGCTGTGGGTCATTTTTGTGATTTGCCGCAGAAATTTGCGTGATCATGAACTCATAAAGTTGATCTAGGTTTTTCGCAATATCGCCACCATCGTCCATAGATAGGCAACTACGTAGGCTAATAATGATATCTAGAGCCTTACCAAGTCGCTCACCTTTCACTGGGATGTTGCCTGCTTGCATTGCCGCTTTGCCTTGAATCAAACGCTCGATAGCACCCGCCATTAGCATTTGTACAATCTTATGCGGTGAGGCAGCCGTTAGCTGACTATCCACTGATACCTTTTTATATGCCTGTAAAGAACCGCGCATAGTAAACCTCTTCTATAAAAACTTTTTGTATTGTTGAACTGATTTAGCGCCGTGACGGTATTTATGTAGGGTCTTACCTACTCGACTCGTCTCAGACTGCATCAATTCGACTAATTTTCTGGTTCTGGTAATGGCTTCAAACCATTCAGAACTTTGCTTAACGTCGGGATGTGAGTCGATTATTTGAAGCACGTTTTGCAATAACTGTTCTCTGTTATCGACAAGCTGCGTTATTTCTTCAGCATTAATTTCACTAAATTCCAGTTTAGAGATAATTAGTTGATCGAGTTCACAAAGCTCTTGTAGCTGGCTATTCATCTATTAGCCCAACGCATTCATCATACTGCCCAGCTGAGATTGCATCTTACTGGTCGCATCTTGCATGGCTGTGAACTTAGAGTGGGTACGGCTCTCTAGGCTGTCCATGCGGCGGTCGAGCGCGCTTTGGTCATCAACCAAACGGTAGTTTTGCTCGACCAAGCTCTTTTCTCTAGTACGGATTGAACCCGTGATACCTGTGATACCTTGAATCGCATCTTCCACTTTTTTGGCGAAACCGTTGTTGCCACCAAAGAACTCACCCAACTTATCAAAGTTATTGTTGAGTTGACGGTCAAGCATATCGTAGTTGATTTCTAGCGAGCCTTGCCTTGTGGTGGTGATACCGAATTCAGTCAAAGACTTTAGATTGTCTGGCGCACCTTCGATACTTGATGAGAACACCCCTTTCAATCGGGAGTCGGCGTTGCGCACTGTACTGTCACCAGAGAGCGGGCCTTTTTGACCAGTCGTTGGATCAACACCCGCGAGGTCTTTCGACACTTGATAGAACTGGTTATAAGAGCTCACAAAGGATTCGATATCTTGGCGAACACTGTTACGGTCGTACTCCACACCAATTTCTGCCGGCGGCTTATCTTTTGGCGTTTTTCCTTTCACCGTAATATCAATACCTTCAATGGCATCTTCAATCACATTGTTATTACTAGAGAGTTGAGCAACACCATCTAGGACAACCATAGAATCTTGGCCAGCCTGAACTTCAGTCATTCCACTATAGGTATCAAAAGATTGCTGTGCTTGTTCGAGGTCAGCTTGCGCTTTATCGACCTTCTCTAAAAGCTCTCGCTCTTCGGGTTCTAATTTAGCACGCTCAATTTTCTTGGCTTGTTCTGCGGTGAGTTCGCCTTTTTGAACTTTCTCAGCCAACTCCGCTTTTTCTTGTGAAATCTTCTCTTCGATACGCGCTTGCTCAGCCTCAAGCTTTTGTTGGGCTTCTTTCGGTGTCACGTAGGAATCGGTCAGAGTACCTGAGGCAGCATTTGACCACCCCGGCACATCGGGAGCCTTCTCTATCGCTTTTTCATCAAGCTCAAGTTCTGGTGTGTAGTAAGAATCTAAAAGCGTACCTGACGCGGTTTCAGTCCAGCCGGGGATATTGTCTTCAGGCATCACCGACTTTGCCGCTTGAGCTGCGTCTAGGGCAGCTTGGCCATCGGCTGCGGCTTGCTCACCGTAGCTGAGACTTTGAGAGTCTCCGTCAACATCTGAAGTAGAGTCGGTTTGAGCTGCAGGGATGATATTGCCATCTTTATCGAGTGTTTCATTCGCATTTGGGTCATCGCTAGCGATCACTTCATCGATGAGTTCGACGGCTTTTCCTGCGGGGGTTAGAGCTAGAATATCTTGAGCAGCAACGCGCGCTTTTTCTAGCGCTTTAACACGTTCTTCAAGCGTTTTGTATTCGAGTTTTTTCAGGGGATTGGCAGCATCTGACTCAACATTAATGCTGATCTGCTGATCTGAACCAGACTGGTTCGAGGCAATGATAAGTCTTGGACCTTCGACATCATTGATAATAGATGCACGAACGCCCGGGTTGCTATCTGCACCGTTGATTCCACGAACAACTTCGATAAGTCTCGATCTGTCGCTAACTTGCACGTCAAAGCTGTCATCACCAAGCGAAACCTGCAGCTTACCTGGGCCAAATTTCATGTCCTCTGACAGTACATCAGAAGCCACTTTATGGCTTTGGGCAAGCTGCAACACATCGATGGCATATTTGCCAGCGATCGCTTCGGTAGTCGCGGTTGCAGAGACAAGACCTTCATCGGTACTTTCGACTGTTCGCACAGCAAAAGCTTTTTCCTGACGAAAGTTTGTCATCAGGTTTTTCATCGAATCAAGGGATTCTCTGAGTCTTCCATAGGCACTAATGCTGGTATCGATTCGCGTTCGTTCATTGTCGATTCGTTGCTGTTTAGGTACACG
Organism: Vibrio sp. 10N.261.46.A3; assembly: GCF_041472995.1. Taxonomy (NCBI): domain Bacteria; kingdom Pseudomonadati; phylum Pseudomonadota; class Gammaproteobacteria; order Vibrionales; family Vibrionaceae; genus Vibrio; species Vibrio sp. 10N.261.46.A3. The sequence continues at coordinate 31,928 of NZ_JBFRRH010000048.1, forward strand.
CTCCGAATCAACAATTTTGCTGACCATGGAATTGATATCCATGCCAGACGAAATCCCCATTGGGCCAAAACTCATTAAATCACCTCAATAATACGACTTAAACCTTCACCTCAAATATTCGACTATTCGAGTTTTGGGCTGCTAGGCGTCTTAGAATTTCAAGCATTTCTTCATCAGGGATCTGGCGAATAATATCACCGGTTGTGGTCTCATAAATGGTAACCACATCTCTCCCAGATTCTTCATCGACCTTAAAAGCCACACCTTTATTGAGAGAGGAGATAAACTCGTTTACCTTCTCCACCATTTTGACTCGCTCTTCATCATTTAACTCTTGTCTATGTTGAGCTAATTGAATCGCCGCTTCGGTAGCTTCCTCTTTCGATTTCTCTACCTTGTCATAAGATGTTGCTTCTTTTAGTCGCGAAAGACTCGACGCACTACTACCTTCATCGCTTGCAATTTTAATGCCATTAGGTGAGCCATAAGGCTGGATGTTCGATGCGTTGGATGATATTTCCATAACACTCTCCCTCCCTCCTTTATGAGCCAAACAGTAAAACTCTACCCAGAGTAGAGTTTACCGCTACTTACCGAGGTAAGTTTAGCCCAATAAGCTTAGAGCTGCTGATGGTGACTGTTTTGCTTGAGCTAGGATAGAAGTACTCGCCTGTTGTAGGATTTGAGACTTAGTCATAGCCGTTGTTTCTTTCGCGTAATCGGTATCTTTGATACGGCTCTTAGACGCATTAACGTTTTCGTTGATGTTATCTAAGTTGCTGATTGCGTGGTCAAAACGGTTTTGGAAAGCACCAAGAGATGCACGGTTACTATCAACAGATTTTAGTGCGCCATCAATGATAGATACTGCTTCGTTTGCACCAGCAACCGAGGTTACATCGATGTCGTTAACGGTAACGTCTTTACCAGCACCGATACCAAGTTCACCCGCAAGGCTGCCGCCGAACTCAACATCACCATCAACTTTTTGGCTAGAAGCGAAAAGTTGCAGTTTGCCGCCTTCACCAACAGACGCTTTAACGTCTTGGCTTTGACCGTTGATGTAAGTTGCTAGCTCTTCCATATCGTTGCCTTCTTTCGCAGAAATAGACAACTCTTGTGCTTCGCCAAACTTATCGTTGTATTTGATCGTTAAGTCAGCGCCAGCACCTACACGCCAAGAAGCATCTTTGCCTTCTTCTACGCCGTAGCTTTTGCCACCCATGTCTTGAGTGTCGGTACGCATGTTATTCATAGTTAGCATTACTGCTTCACCGGAGTCTGCGCCGATTTGGAAAGATTGGCTACCGTAAGTACCGTTAAGAAGCTTGTTACCACCAAAAGAGGTCGTTTCAGCAATACGGTTAAGTTCTGTGTTTAGAGCAGAGACTTCTTCTTGGATCGCAACACGTTCAGATTTGCTGTTTGAACCATTTGAAGATTGAAGAGAAAGGTCACGCATACGTTGCAGAATGTTGGTTGACTCATTCATTGCACCTTCAGCTGTCTGTGCAATAGAGATACCGTCATTCGCGTTTTTCACAGCCATATCTAGGCCACGGCTTTGCGACGTTAAGCGGTTAGAGATTTGTAGGCCTGCAGCATCATCTTTTGCGCTATTGATTTTATAGCCAGAAGACAAACGCTCCATTGATTTTTGAGTACCTTCAGCCGCGCTATTCAGGTAGCGCTGAGCCGTCATTGCAGACACATTAGTGCTTACATTAATCGCCATAGTTGATCTCCTTTAGGCATTTTTTTATGCACTTATGTGACTCTCACCTCACACAAATACATGTCAATTTGTTTATGCACCAGTGTCTCTCTCACCTTACATTGGTACATATCATTTCTCTCAATCCCTTTAACGGCCCCTTAATTAGAAGCTTTAATAAAAAATGCGATTTTTTTCGTATTCTTTTCAACAACAAAGAAAAGTGTGATCGGCCTTCAATTAATAGACCAGCATTCGTTAAAGTTTCTCATCCTCGCTCATTTATAAGTGTCGTCTTGCACATAAAGGCCAAAGCCGATCCCTGATATCTCGTTCTACTCGATTCTGGGATGACGGTTAATTCCCTCACTGGCTTGTGGTTTACTCTTCATTCCTTACAGTGGTAGATAAGAACGAAACAAACTCCTTCCTCAAAAAACTAGATTCCTGATACCTCGTTCTACTCGATTCTGGAATGACGATTGAAAACTATTGTTTGAATCTGAGTAATTATTTACTCGATCTAACCTTGCCAAAGCAGCTATACAGCCTCCACAACCCAACCCCGTCATTCCCTACAGTGAGGAACGAACGTGATAGGGAATCTCGCTTTTACTCTCGTTTACCAACATTGCACTTTTCCAAATACGCCTTTGCCAAATTGCAGGCAATAAAAAACCCAGCCGAAGCTGGGTCTGTTTAGCGCTCATCTCTCACCACGAGCTAATTTGTGGAAGCCTAACGTTAACGCTTATGATCAACCATGATTATAGTCAACGTGGCTTTTTAATCGATTAACCTATACCGAATCAACTTGA